>CANFOR010000073.1 GCA_947448675.1 Betaproteobacteria bacterium | reverse complement strand
GGCGCTTCCAGGTAGACTTTGAGCGTAGCCGCCCAGCTGGGCTTGAGATTCGGGGTGTCGTGCATAGTTATGGATGTTAGAGGTTTCCCAATGAACACTGCCAATATAAACAAACGCCAGTTTTTGCACCGCTGCGCCTTCTGCACCACCGGGCTTTTGAGCGGCGGCGTATTCACGCACGCCTTGGCGCGCGAAGGCGTCGACGTGGGCAAAGAGTCGGCCTTTACCCGGCTGGTGCCCGCCAATATGGTCGAGCAGCAAGCCGCGGCGCAGTACCAACAGGTGCTGGGCCAGGCCGCACAACAGCGCGCGCTGGGGCCTGAGAACAACGCCCAGGTACAACGCCTGCGCGCCATTGCCCAGCGCATCATCCCCAACAGCTACAGCTGGAACGAGCGCGCCCGTAACTGGAAGTGGGAGGTCAACCTGATTGGCAGCAAGCAGATCAACGCATGGTGCATGCCCGGCGGCAAGATTGCGTTTTACACCGGCATTTTGAACACGCTGAACCTAACCGACGACGAAATCGCCGCCGTGATGGGCCACGAGATTGCCCACGCCCTGCGTGAGCATGCGCGCGAGCGCATGGGCAAGAGCGCGGCCACCAGCATCGGCGCCAATGTGCTGAGCCAAATGCTCGGCGCGGGGGCCTTGGGCCAACAGCTCATCGGCGGTGGCGCACAACTGCTCACGCTCAAGTTCAGCCGCGAAGACGAGTCCGAGGCCGACTTGGTGGGCCTGGAGCTGGCCGCACGCTCGGGCTACAACCCGCAAGCGGGCATCAGCCTGTGGCAGAAGATGAGCGCCGCCAACAACGGTGCGCCTCCGCAGTGGCTCAGCACCCACCCGGCCAGCGGCACGCGCATTGCCGACATTCAAAAAAACCTGCCCAATGTGATGCCGCTCTACGAGCGCGCGCGCAAGGGTTAAGTTCCGCCCACGTAAGGGTTGCTTTTGCGCTCGCGACCAAACGTGCTCTCGGGCCCGTGACCGGGGATGAAAACCGTCTCGTCACCCATGGGCCACAGGCGCTGCGTGATGCTGGCCACCAGGGTGTCGTGGTCGCCCTGCGGAAAGTCGGTGCGGCCCATGCTGCCCGCAAACAGCACGTCACCGACAAACGCGCGCTGCATCTCGGGCGAATAAAACACCACATGGCCCGGCGTGTGGCCCGGGCAGTGCCGCACCTGCAGCGTGTGGCCTGCCAGCGTGACACTGTCGCCGTCGTACAGCCAGCGCGTTGGCGTAAACGCCTCAGAAGGCGGAAAGCCAAACATCGCCCCCTGCTCGGGCAAGCCGTCGATCCAAAACTGGTCGCCCGGGTGCGGGCCGATGATGGGCAACTGCAAACGCCTGGCCAGCTCCGCCGTGCCGCCCGCGTGGTCAATGTGCGCATGTGTGAGCCAGATTTGTTCTAGCGTGAGGCCCAGGCGCGCAAGCTCACCGAGCAATATGTCAAGGTCGCCGCCCGGGTCGATGATGGCGGCGCGCAAGCTCTCACTGCACCAGACGATGGAGCAGTTTTGTTGGAAGGCAGTAACGGGGACGGTGAAGTAGCGGAGCATGGGGCAATTGTCTGCGAGATTCTGCAAGCCTTTCAGCTTGTTCTTGCTCTGGCAAGTGGCTTCAAACGCCACTTCACGGGCTGCTAAGCAGCAAGCCACCTTCACGGGTATCCTGTAGCCGTTCAACCCTTTTTCCTTAACCCGGAGCCCACATGACCGAAGCCACCCCCTACACCCCGCCCAGCGTTTGGACTTGGGACAAAGCCAATGGCGGGCGCTTTGCCAATATCAACCGGCCCGTTGCGGGGGCCACGCACGAGAAAGACTTGCCGGTGGGCGCGCACCCGTTTCAGCTCTACTCGCTGGCCACGCCCAATGGGGTAAAGGTGACGGTGATGCTGGAGGAGCTTTTGGCGCTGGGCCACAGCGGCGCAGAGTACGACGCTTGGCTCGTCAAGATCAACGAGGGCGAGCAATTTGGCAGCGGCTTTGTGGCCGTCAACCCCAACTCGAAAATCCCCGCCCTGCTTGACCGCAGCGGGCCAGTGCCGATCCGTGTGTTTGAGTCGGGCGCAATTCTTTTGCACCTGGCGCACAAGTTTGACGCGTTCTTGCCACACGATGCGGCCACGCGCGCCGAGTGCCTTTCTTGGTTGTTTTGGCAGATGGGCAGCGCGCCCTTTTTGGGTGGTGGGTTTGGCCATTTTTATGCCTACGCACCGAGCAAGATGGAATACCCCATCAACCGTTTTGCAATGGAAGTCAAGCGCCAAATGGACGTGCTCAACCGCCATTTGTCCGCGCATGAGTATTTGGCAGGTGGCACCTACACGGTGGCCGACATGGCGGTGTGGGCCTGGTACGGCGCGCTGGCCAAGGGCTTGCTCTACGAGGCGGGCGAGTTTTTGCAGGTGCAAGAGTACAGCCATGTGCAGCGCTGGACCGACGCCATTGCCCAGCGTCCCGCTGTGCAGCGCGGCCGCATGGTCAACCGCACCTGGGGCCAGCCCACCAGCCAATTGCCCGAGCGCCACGATGCCAGCGACTTTGATTTGAAGGTGCAAAAATGATCACCCTCTACGACTGTGCCACAGCGCCCAGCCCCCGCCGTGCGCGCATCTTGTTGGCCGAGAAGGGCGTGCCGCACCACACGGTGCAGATCGACCTGCGCAACAAAGAGCAAATGGGTGAGACCTTTCGCGCCATCAACCCGCAGTGCACCGTGCCCGCACTGGTGAGTGAAGAGGGCGCGGTGTTCACCGACAACGCGGCGATTACTGCTTACATCGAGGCGCGCTACCCGCAGCCACCCCTGCTGGGCAGCACGCCACAGAGCAAGGCCGAGGTCGCCAGCTGGAACTGGCGCATCGAGTTTGAAGGCCTGATGGCGATTGCCGAAGCCCTGCGCAACAGCGCGCCCACCATGGCCCAGCGCGCGCTGCCGGGGCCGGTGGATTACGCGCAAATACCGGCTCTGGCCGAGCGCGGCTTGGCCCGTGTGCAGCAGTTTCTGCATATGCTGAACCAGCATTTGGCAGGGCGAGAGTTCATCGCCACCGAGCAGCTCAGCGTGGCCGACATTAGCGCCGCGGTGGCGGTTGACTTTGCCCGCGTGGTGCGCATTAAACCCAGCGAAGACCATGTGGACTTGCTGCGCTGGCGCGCAGCTTTGGCACTGCGACCTGCGTTTAATTTGTAGCGGCTTTAAGAAGAAAAATTGCCTGAAAGGCGCTTAAAAAGTGCGTAGGCAGCTATTAAAATAGTAGCGAATTCGCTGGCAACTTGCTTGCACTTTATGTGGGCCGGTACATCTTAAACAACTGCTCTGGCCCGATGCGAAAGAAGTCTGCCGGGCCGCCAGCGCGCAGCACATGGCCGGCGGCCGCAGTGTCGTACACGCCGTCCACCAACAGGCTTTTGCGAATGTGCACCGCCACCACTTCGCCGAGCACCAACCAGGTCGGCACTTTGACGCCGTCAATGCCCGCCAGTTGCACGATCTGCGTCAGCTTGCATTCAAAAGCCACGCTGCCCTCGGCCACGCGCGGCGGTTTGACCAAGCGCGAGGCTTGCTGCGTCACGCCGGCCAACTCAAACTCATTCACCTCGGGCGGCACCATGGCGCAACTTTGGTTCATGGCCTCGGCCAGATCTTGCGTCACCAAGTTCCACACAAACTCGCCCGTGGCCTCCACATTGCGCAGCGTGTCTTTGCGGCCCACGCTGGAAAAGCCAATGATCGGTGGCACGTAGTTAAAGCCGTTAAAAAAACTATAGGGCGCTAAGTTGGGCTGGCCCGCAATGTTGCAGGTCGAGATCCAGCCAATCGGGCGTGGCCCGACGATGGCGTTAAAAGGGTCGTGCGGTAGGCCGTGGCCGTGGCGCGGTTCGTAGGAGTGGGTTTCGTGCATTTGCATAGCCATTCTTAAAGCTTCCAGTCGTATTCAATCGTGATCGGCGCGTGGTCCGAAAATTTTTCGTCTTTGTAGATTTCGGCCTGGCGTGCCAGCGCACCCAACGCGGGCGTTGCCAGGTGGTAGTCTAAGCGCCAGCCCACGTTTTTGGCGTAGGCTTGGCCGCGCTGGCTCCACCATGTGTAGCAGGTGTCGGTCGTGTCGGGGTGCAAGTAGCGGTACACATCCACCATGCCGCCGCCTTTGCCAGAGCTGTCGAGCAGCTGGGTCATCCAGGCGCGTTCTTCGGGCAGGAAGCCGCTATTTTTTTGGTTGCTCTTCCAGTTTTTTAAATCGGCCTCTTGGTGGGCGATGTTCACGTCGCCGCACAAAATAAATTCGCGCTGTTCTTTAAGTCGGAGCAAATGCGGATAAAAGCCCGCCAAAAAGCGAAATTTGGCCACTTGTCGCTCTTCGCCCGAGGAGCCGCTGGGGAAGTAGCAGCTGATGATGGAACGCTTGGCGCTGGGGGTGTCAAAACGCAGCTCGACGTAGCGGCCCTCTGCGTCGAACTCACCGTCGTCCCAGCCGATGCGCACATCGCTGGGCTCGTGGCGGCTGTACACGCCCACGCCGGAGTAGCCTTTTTTCTCGGCAAACTGAAAGTGGCCCTTTAAGGGGCCAAAGGCTTCAAAACGTCCGGCCATGTCGGTTTCTTGCGCTTTAATTTCTTGCACGCAAATACAATCGGGATTGGCTTTGGCAAGCCAGGCTTCGACGCCCTTGGTGGCGGCAGAGCGGATGCCGTTGAGGTTCAGGCTGGTCAATTTAAACAAGGAAGACTCCATGGCGTTAGGAAGCAACAGCATAGCGCTGGATTTTGTGCAATTTTCGCTCGATTGTGGCGTGCTGCGCTTTGGCGAGTTCAAAACCAAGGCAGGGCGCTTGAGTCCTTACTTTTTTAACGCGGGTTTATTTGACGACGGTGCCAAGCTGGGTCGCTTGGCCGAGTTTTATGCCAAGAGCATTTTGGCCAGCGGCGTCGAATTTGACATGCTGTTTGGCCCGGCTTACAAGGGCATTCCACTGGCCGCTGCGGTGGCCATCGAGCTGGCGCGGCTGGGCCGCAATGTGCCCTTTGCCTACAACCGCAAAGAAGCCAAAGACCATGGCGAGGGCGGCAGCTTGGTGGGTGCGCCGCTGCAAGGCCGGGTTTTGATCGTGGACGACGTGATGTCGGCTGGCACCGCCGCGCGGGAGTCGATTGCCATCATCCAAGCCGCAGGTGCCACGCCCCATGCTGTTGCTATTGCGCTGGATCGGCAAGAAAAGGCCACCGAAAACGGCCACGACGTAGCCCACAGTGCGGTACAGTACGTGCGTAATACTTTAGGGCTGCAGGTTTGTGCAATTGCCAGCCTAGCCGATTTACTACAGTATTTGGAAAAAGGCCATGACAGCGCCGAGATGGCGCAGCACCAAAACCGGGTGCAGGCCTATCGAGACCGTTATGGCGTGGAGTAAGTGCTTTGACAGCAATGCGTTCCTTAGTTTGGTGTTTTTTGCTGGCCAGTGTGGCCAGCTGCGCTAGCGCGCAAAGCATTTATGCTTGCACCGATGCCAAGGGCCACAAACTCACCTCGGACCGCCCGATTGCCGAATGCAATGACCGCGACCAGCGCGAGCTCACCTCGACCGGCACCGTCAAACGTATCGTCAAACCTGTGATGACGGCCGACGAAGCGGCGCGTCACGAAGAACAAACCAAGGCCGAGTCGGAAGAGCGCGCCCGCGCTGCCGAAGAGCGCAGGCGCGAAAAGGCCCTGCTGCTGCGCTACCCCAGCAAAACTGTGCACGACAAAGAACGCGCCGAGGCCCTGGCCCAGGTAGACGAGGTCGTCAAAGCCGCCAGCAAACGCGTGGGCGAGTTGGCCACACAGCGCAAGTCTATCGACATGGACATGGAGTTCTACAAAAAGAACCCCACCAAAGCGCCACCGAGCTTGCAGCGGCAGATCGAAGAAAACGACAACAGTGTGGCCGCGCAAAAACGCTTTATTGCCGACCAGAACGAAGAAAAAAAACGCGTGAATGCGCGCTTTGACGAAGAGCTGGTCAAGCTCAAGCCGCTATGGGCTGGGCGAGCCTTGACAGCCCCGTCAACGATCAACAACACCGCGCCTGTGCGCTAGCCGCGAATGCTTGCAACCACGGCCCTCAAGCAGCAGCCGTCCCAGTAAGCCTTAGCCTAATTTTTTGCGCAGCAGTTCGTTCACCTGCTGCGGATTGGCTTTGCCTTTGCTGGCCTTCATGATCTGGCCCACCAAAGCGTTCAGCGCTTTCTCGTTACCGGCTTTGAACTCTGCAGCGTTTTTGGCGTTGGCGGCGATCACTTCGTCGATGATTTTTTCTAAGGCGCTGCTGTCGTTCATTTGGCGCAGGCCCATGAAATCAATTACAGCTTCAATACTGCGACCTGACGCAGTCTCATTGATATTTGCTCCGACCAAGACTGGGCCACCCCATAGCGCATTAAATACGTTTTTGGCAGCACTATTTGAAACGATTCCATCAGCTATTAGTCGAACCAGCATCGCCAATTCTCCGACGCGAATTGGACAATTTTGGAAGCTTAGATCATCCTCATTCAAGCCGCGAGAGACTTCGCCCACAATCCAATTGCTGGCAAGCTTAGGTTGTTCACTAATCCGGGCTATTGCTTCAAAATAAGAGGCTTTTGCTTTGCTCTGCGTCAACTGCGTAGCGTCATATTCCGGCAGCCCATAATCCGCCACAAAGCGCGCCGCCATCACGCGCGGCAGCTCGGCCATTTGCGCACGCACGCGCTCGACCCACTCGGGCGCTACCACCAACGGCGGCAAATCCGGGTCGGGGAAGTAGCGATAGTCGGCCGCGTCTTCCTTGGTGCGCATGGCGCGGGTTTCGCCACTGTCGGGGTCAAACAGCACGGTGGCTTGCTGGATGGCGTGCCCGTCTTCAATCTGCTCGATCTGCCAGCGCACTTCAAAGTCGATGGCCTGCTGCATGAACTTGAAACTGTTGAGGTTTTTGATCTCGCGCCGAGTGCCCAGTGGACCGCCGGGCTTGCGCACAGACACGTTGGCGTCGCATCTGAAGCTGCCCTCTTGCATATTGCCGTCGCAAATGCCGATCCAGGTGACGATTTTGTGCAGCTCTTTGGCGTAGGCCACGGCTTCGCCAGACGAACGCATGTCGGGCTCGGTCACGATCTCGAGCAGTGGCGTTCCCGCACGGTTGAGGTCAATGCCGCTTTGCCCAATAAAATCCTCATGCAGCGACTTGCCTGCGTCTTCTTCCAAATGGGCGCGCACCAAGCGCACCGATTTTTTCTCATCGCCCAAAAAGAATTCCACTACGCCACCTTGCACGACGGGGATTTCAAACTGGCTGATTTGGTAGCCTTTGGGCAGGTCGGGGTAGAAATAATTTTTGCGCGCGAACACGCTGCGTTCGGCAATGCTGGCGTTCACCGCCAAACCGAATTCAATCGCGCGCTCGACCGCGCCACGGTTCATCACCGGCAGGGTACCAGGCAATGCCAAATCTACCGCGCAGGCTTGGGTGTTGGGCTCGGCACCAAAGGCCACCGATGCGCGGCTGAAAATTTTGCTCTGGGTCGAGAGCTGCGTATGCGTTTCGAAGCCAATGACGACTTCATAGCCTTGAACAAGTTTGCTCATGCTGCCACTCCTGGTGCACGGGTGTGGAAGTCGGTCGCCAACTGCAGCTGGTGGGCCACATTCAGCAACTTGGCCTCCTGCAAATAATTGCCAATGAGCTGCAGGCCCACCGGCATACCGCTCGCACCAAAGCCGCAGGGCAAGCTCATGCCGGGCAAACCGGCGAGGGAGGCAGGGAGCGTGAAAATATCGGCCAAATAGTTGGCGACCGGGTCTTGCGACTTCTCTCCGATCTTCCAAGCCACGGTGGGGGCTACCGGGCCTGCGATCACGTCGCATTGGGTGAAGGCTTGCTGAAAGTCGTCAGCGATCATGCGGCGGATTTTTTGCGCTTGCAGGTAGTAAGCGTCGTAGTAGCCGTGGCTCAGCACGTAGGCGCCAATCATGATGCGGCGCTTGACCTCGTCGCCAAAGCCTTCGGCGCGGGTCTTTTTGTACATGTCGGCCAAGTCGCTGAAGTCTTTGGCGCGGTGGCCAAACTTGACGCCGTCAAAGCGGCTCAGGTTGCTCGAGGCTTCGGCGGGCGCGATGATGTAGTACACGGGAATCGACAGCTCGGTGCGCGGCAGGCTAATGGGCACCAGCTTGGCACCCAGGGCTTCGTATTGCTTCAGCGCAGCGTCTACCTCAGCGCGCACATCAGCCGCCAAGCCTTCGCCAAAAAACTCTTGGGGCACACCGATGCGCAGGCCTTCAATGCTGGTGCTGAGCGCGCGCGCATAGTCTTCTGCGGGCACGTCGAGCGAGGTGGAGTCGCGGTCCAAATCGGGCCCACACATGGCGCTGAGCAAGAGGGCGCAGTCTTCGGCGCTGCGTGCCATCGGGCCAGCTTGGTCGAGGCTGGAGGCAAAGGCTACCATGCCGTAACGCGAGGCGCGGCCATAGGTTGGCTTGATGCCGGTGATGCCGCAAAAACTGGCCGGTTGGCGAATCGAGCCGCCAGTGTCGGTGCCGGTGGCGGCAGGCGTTAAGCGCGCGGCTACAGCGGCTGCGCTACCGCCTGAGGAGCCGCCCGGAATGCGCGAAACGTCCCATGGGTTGCGCGCATTTTTGAATGCCGAGTTTTCATTGCCCGAGCCCATGGCGAACTCGTCGCAATTGAGTTTGCCGAGGCAAACCATGCCAAAAAGCGCTAGTTTGTTGCTTACAGTGCTATCAAAAGAAGAGCGATAGTCGGCCAGCATGCGCGAGCCAGCGGTAGTGGCAAAGTCTTTGGTGACGAAAATATCTTTGTGCGCAATCGGCACGCCCAAGAGCGGGCCACTCTCACCGGCGGCGATGCGCGCGTCGGCGGCGCGGGCCTGCGCTAAGGTCACCGCTTCGTCGGTGGCGAGGAAGGCGCCCAGCGATGCATGGGCTTGCATGCGCGCTAAAAAATGCTGCGCCGTTTCAACGGCAGAAACTTCTTTGGCGCGCAGCTTGGCTGCTAACTGCGCCAGGCTGTGTTGGTGCAGGTCGGCGCTCATTCGATCACCTTGGGCACGAGGAACAGGCCGCGTTCGACGGCGGGCGCACTACGCTGGTTGGCTTCGCGCTGGTTGGTCTCGCTCACCACGTCGGGGCGCAGGCGCAGCTCCCCGGCTTGCGCGCTGAGCACCGCATCGCGAATGGCCATCACCGGGTGGGCCAAGGGCTGCACGCCCGAGGTGTCCACAGCGCGCATTTGCTCGACGATGTCAAAAAAGCCATTAATTTGTGTGAGCATGCGCTCGCTCTCCGCAGGCTGCAGCTGCAGCCGGGCCAGGTTGGCGATGCGTGCAATATCGATAGTGGTCAGTGCCATAGGCTCAGAAGTATGGAAACCGGGTGTAAATCGCTCTGGAATAGAGCGCGCCCGGTTAAGTTATACACAGGGGATGCGGTATTATCCTTGTTTGGTGCAAGACCCTTTGCGAGCCCCTGAATTGGGAACAATTACAAGGCAATAGCACCGAAAAATACGCATTTTTCACTGAACCAACATGGCGACAACGGGCCGAAGCGCCCGCTGTGCACGAGAGGACTGTAATGTTTGCTGCTTTCCGTCGGTACTTTTCCACCGACCTCGCGATTGACCTTGGCACGGCCAACACTTTGATTTTTGTTCGCGACCGCGGCATTGTGCTCGACGAGCCTTCGGTGGTGGCGATCCGCCACGAAGGCGGACCCCAAGGCAAAAAAACCATTCAAGCCGTTGGCCGCGAGGCCAAGGCCATGCTGGGCAAAGTGCCGGGCAATATCGAAGCCATTCGCCCGATGAAAGACGGCGTGATTGCCGACTTCACCGTCACCGAGCAAATGCTCAAGCAGTTCATCAAAATGGTTCACCCGCGCTCGATGATGCGGCCCAGCCCGCGCATCATCATTTGCGTGCCCTGCGGCTCGACGCAGGTTGAGCGCCGTGCGATTCGTGAGTCGGCCTTGGGCGCGGGTGCCTCTGAGGTGTATTTGATCGAAGAGCCTATGGCAGCGGCCATTGGTGCGGGCCTGCCGGTGAGCGAGGCCAGCGGCTCGATGGTGGTGGACATCGGCGGCGGCACCACCGAGGTGGGCGTTATCAGCTTGGGCGGCATGGTCTACAAGGGCAGTGTGCGCGTGGGCGGCGACAAGTTTGACGAAGCCATCATCAACTACATTCGCCGCAACTACGGCATGTTGATCGGCGAGCCCACCGCCGAGGCGATTAAAAAGAACATTGGCTCGGCGTTTCCGGGCAGCGAAGTCAAAGAGATGGAAGTCAAAGGCCGCAACCTCAGCGAGGGCGTGCCACGCAGCTTCACCATCAGCTCGAACGAAATTTTAGAGGCCCTGACCGACCCGCTCAACAACATTGTGAGCGCCGTTAAAAACGCTTTAGAACAAACTCCGCCGGAGCTGGGCGCCGACATTGCCGACCGCGGCATGATGCTCACCGGTGGTGGCGCACTGCTGCGCGACCTGGACCGCTTGCTGGCCGAAGAAACCGGCCTGCCGGTGCTGGTGGCCGAAGACCCGCTGACCTGCGTGGTGCGAGGCTGCGGGATTGCCCTGGAGCGCATGGAGCGCTTGGGCAGCATCTTCACCAGCGAATAAGCGGCGCTAGCCCACTGCAGGTTCGATGCCATTAGGTACGCTGGACCGCACGCCGCCGCCCTTCTTTAAGCAGGGGCCGTCGGCCCTGTCCCGTTTGATTTTTTTTAGCGCCTTGGCCCTGTTTTTAATGGTGGCCGATGCGCGCTTTCGCATCACCCAGCCGGTGCGTGCAGCCCTGGCCACCGCGCTCTACCCGGTGCAATGGTTGGCCATGCGCCCGGTGCTTTTGATGCAAGACGGCGGGGCATATTTGCAGTCTTTGCAAACCGCGCAAAACGCCGAAGCCGATGCGCGCAAAAAACTCGGCCTGCAAGCCCAGCGCGCCATGCAAGTGGAGCAGCTCACGCTAGAAAACACCCGCTTGCGCAAACTGCTAGAGTTGCGCAGCCGCATCAGCACACCCGCGCAAGCTGCCGAGGTGCTGTACGACGCCGCCGACCCCTACACCCGCAAAGTCATCATCGACAAAGGCATGTTGCAGGGCATAGAGGCGGGCTCGCCAGTGATTGACGAATCGGGCGTGCTCGGCCAAGTCACCCGCGTGTTGCCGGTGGTCAGCGAAGTCACCTTGGTAATCGACCGCGACCACGCCATCCCTGTATTGAACGCCCGCACCGGCGCGCGCAGCGTGGCCTATGGCGACCCCATGGCCAACTACAGCGGCAGCAAAGCCGCCACCGGCGGCGTGCTGGAACTGCGCTTTATGGCGGGCAACTCCGACGTGCAACAAGGCGATGTGCTCACCACCAGCGGCGTTGACGGCATCTACCCACCCGGCTTGGCCGTGGCCCGGGTCGACCGCATTGAGCGGCGCGCCGACTCAGCTTTTGCCAAAATTTATTGCGTACCCCTGGCCTTGGTTTCGGGTGCCCAACATGTGATGGTGCTCAAACCCGTGTCGGT
>CANFOR010000072.1 GCA_947448675.1 Betaproteobacteria bacterium | reverse complement strand
CCTTTGTTGCCCGTGACTATCTCAACCTCGTGCAGCCTAAAAATGGCAATGCCGATGCCAGGCAAAATCGTGCTCAGCTCGGTTTTGCATACCGTCCGGTGGACAATAACCGTTTTGATGCCTTGGGCTTGTACGAATACAAAACTCAAGACGATGGGGCAGGCATACGATCTGGTGCCGACATCTTCAGCTTGCGTGGAAACTACCACCCGTCACGCCCATGGTTTGTGTCGGGTCGCTTCGCTGCCAAAAAAGTCAACGAATTGCTGTTGGGCACGGTGCCCGATTCGTATACAGCAGCCTTGGTCGGGGGGCGCATCACCTATGACATTACCAACCGTTGGTCCATCGGCGGCCTAACCACCGTCTTGGTTGGGCAAGGTGGCAGCAAACAATACGGCTACGGCTTGGAAGTGGGCTACACCGTAGTTGACAATTTGCTTGTGACCATTGGCTACAACTGGCGTGGCTTTGTTGAAAAAGACCTCACGGGTAATGATTACACCAACCGTGGTTGGGTATTGGGCATGCGCTACAAGTTTGACGAAAGCTTGTTTGGCAAAGACGACCCCAATATCAATAAAACCCTTACCCCAACCGTGGCACCTGCCAAACCGTGACGAGGACGGCCATGAAAATCCACCCTGCTCCCTTATTTTTAGCTGCAATTGCCCTTATTAATCTTGCTGGGTGCGCGTCGAGCGCTATAAAAAACGAAGCGCCTGGCACTGCTGCTCAAAGCACGGGCATGGCCGCACAAACGAATCGCATCACCGACAGAAGCGTTTTGGCGGATCGTAAAACCATTGAAGCCCTGCAATTGCGTTTGCGTAAATTGAATGAGGCCGGTGTACCGCAAAACAATTACCCACTGGCCAAAGCACAGTGCTGGCTTGATTCAGCTAAAACGCAATACAACGAGAACGATCGCACAGGCTATATCGAAGAATCCTTGACGGAGTCTGCCAATATCATTGCAGCCCTAGAGGCCGACAAAGCCAGCAACGTAGGTTTTGCGACACCTTTGGTTGCGCGCAGCACCCGTCTGCGCGACGATCTGTGGGCCCAACTGAGTGGCTACAAAACACAAAATACCACGCTAGCTTGCAACGCACGCACCGTAGCCTGTGCCGAGGTTCGCCTGGTTCGCGCTGGACATGCCCAAGAGCAAACCGGCTGGCGCGCTGCGACGCCACACATCCAAATGGTGGAAGATGGTTTGCGCACTGCCAGTGTAGAGGCCGTAAATTGCCCGGTTCCGGTGGTGGCGCGTGCAGCGCCTGCGCCGACTGCTCAAGTAGCAGCACCCGCAGCGGTTATGGTTGCTGCCGCCCCCACGGCAGTAGTAGCGCCCGTGGTTCAAACCATCAGCAAAGAGACCTTTATTATTTTGGGTGACGCCTTGTTCAAGTTTGACAAGTCGGGCCGTGAAGACCTGCTGCCAGGCGGTTTGCAACGCCTGTATACCGTGGCTGAGCGACTCAAGTCTTACCAGTCGATTCAAACCCTGTCCATCGTGGGCCACACGGACCGTATTGGTACCGATGCATACAACGATGCCCTGTCGCAAAAACGTGCGAGCACTGTGCAAGCATATTTTGAATCTAACGGCATCAAGGCCGCGAAGATGACTGCCGTTGGCAAGGGTAAGCGAGAGCCAGTCACCACCAATTGCACCGACAATCAACCCAATGAGCGCCTTATCGAATGCCTACAATCAGACCGCCGTGTGAGCGTTGAGGTGACTGGCGTAGTCAGATAGAGGTTTGGAATCTAATGCTCTATAAGTTCAAATCCAAAGCCAGTGCAGACCTGATTATGTTGGAGCCCAATGGGCGACAAATTTTGCAGATCATCGGCAAAGATGCAGTTCCCCAAGGCATCATCTTGCCTGAACAGATGCTCGCTGCTGCCGTGGCCCTAGAAGCAGCTGCTGCGCAAAATGAAGTCGAACGCCAACACGCCATTGATGAAGCCCAAGCACTGGGTCATGCCGTCGCTTTAAGCGATGCCATCAGCTTGCGTAAACGTGCGGGCCCATTTATTGACATGCTGCGCAGCTGCCAAGCCCAAAGCGAATCCATCGTTTGGGGCGTTTAAGTCCTGTGCACTAGCGCAGAATTACTTCTAAGCGCCGGTTGCGCGGCTCGTCGACTTGGTCTGCTGTTTGCACCAAGAGTTGGCGCTTACCTTTGCCAATGCTGGTGACTCTGTCCGCAGCTATGCCGCTGGCTACCAAGCGTTGCTTAAGGGCATTGGCGCGGCTTAGCGACAAAGCGTCGTTGGCCGAATCGCTGCCCATGGTATCGGTATGCCCAATCAACACCAACTCTCCAAAGGGCAAAGTTTTGAGTTGTTGTATGAGCTGGTTTAAATCTTTTTCAGAAACCTCGGTCAACTCAGTACTACCTGTTTTGGCAAATAGCAGGCTGCTGGTAGGCCGTGTTGGAAGCGCGCTGAGCAAATCCGGATAGCGTTGCGCCACGGAAGCTGCGCTCTCTGGTGGCTGCGGCACGATGCGACCGTTGCTCACATCAAGTGCGGTATAGGGAGAGTCGAGGGTGACCGATACGCCACCACCTAGGCTCTGCACCTGTATCGCCGAGGCTTTGCCGTCGGGCTCAGGCAGCAAAGTCAAGTGGGTCGAGGGCGTGGGCGTGGGGGCTGGGCTAGCGCATGCCATGAGCATTGCACATAAGACTGTTGCATACACGCGCTGGCTTGGTTTCGTGACGTTCTTCATTCGCTTGCCTCGACAATAAAATCGGTTCCACGAATGCCAATGGTTGCAGTACGGGTCGTAATTCGAATGGAGTCTCTGTTGCTTTTGCCGATGGCGCCGGTAACAAAGCGCATCGAACCCTTGAGAAGTGACAAAACCATGCTTCCAGCGTCGGTACGCGGTTCGTAGGCAAACTGGTCTAGGCGCAGGGTGGTCTTGGGGCCCAGAGCCACTAAGGTTCCATCTTGCAGGGTTACACCCATCGAGGATTGATCACCCGTAGAAAGCTCCTCATTGCTGCGCACGCGGTCACCGACTTGCAAGCGCCTAGTGGGCCCATTGGGCAGGCCTTTGGCGTTGATCTCACCCTTTGATACTTTAATACGTCCAGCGTAGACCACCTCGTCACCATCAGTCGTTTGAGTTTGTGCAAAGCAAGTCCATGCCGCGCAGGCCAAGGCAAGACCGAAAGAATACCGTAGTGCGCATACCATAGAAACCTCGCAATGGTGTGGCGCAAGCCGCGCCGTGCAAACCAGTAGCTTGAATACGAGACTAGTCTACCTTAGCCCCAGAGGCTTTCACAACCAAGGCCCACTTCTTGAGTTCGCTGTCAATTTTGCTAGCAAACTCTTGGGGGGTGTTGCCGCTGGGTATAGCGCCCTGCGCCAGCATTTTTTCTTTGATGACGGGTGTGCTGAGCGACTTGGCGACCTCTTGCTGAATGCGGTTCACTATGTCCGCTGGCGTGCCAGCGGGGGCCAGCAAGCCAAACCAGCTGGAAGCATCAAAACCTTTGAGCCCGCCTGCTTCTTCAATAGTGGGCAAGTCTGGCAAAGCTGCCGAGCGCTTGGCGCTGGTTACCGCCAAGGCCTTGAGTTTGCCCGCTTTGATCTGTGGCATTGAAGAGGGCAGGTTGTCGAACATCACGTCGGTGCTGCCACCCATTAAATCGAGCAGGGCAGGTCCCGAGCCGCGGTAAGGGAAGTGCACCATATAAATGCCACTCATGCTTTTAAACAGCTCGCCGGAGAGGTGGATCGAAGTGCCATTGCCGCTAGAGGCCATGTTCAGTTTGCCGGGGTTGGCCTTGGCCACGCGGATAAAGTCGGCGACGCTGCGAATGCCCATCTTCTGGGCCTTCTCGACGTTGACCACCATCACATTGGGCACATCGGCCACCAAGGTGATGGGAGCAAAGTCTTTCACTGGGTCAAACGGTAGCTTGTCGTACAAGGCCTTGTTGATGCCATGCGTGCCGACGGTACCCATGAGCAGGGTGTAGCCATCTGGTGCCGACTTGGCCACCATGTCGGCACCCAAGTTGCCACCCGCACCGGCGCGGTTGTCGACAATAAACTGCTGGCCAAAGGCTTTAGACAGTTCGGGCGCAACGGCGCGGGCCAAGATGTCGGTGGTGCCGCCAGGTGCAAAAGGCACCACAATGCGCACCGGCTTGTTCGGCCATGCGCTTTGCGCGGAGGCCCCGGCAGCTATAAAAAAACTAGCTACTAACGCAATGCTGGCGGGCGTCAGCAGGGCTTTTTTAAAACTCAAGCGCATAGTGCATTCCTTGGTAACAACAGCAATGGTTCAGACAAAGGCGTGCGCGAGCGCCGCGCAGTCACTCAGTCTGCGTAAACGCCAGCGGCCTTGATGATGGGGCTCCACTTGGCGATCTCAGCGGCGACAAACTTTTTGTGCTCAATAGGCTCACTGCGTTTATCGCTCACCACCACAGCGCCCAGGCCCTCTTGTTTACGGATGAACTCCGGGTCTTTCAACGCGATTTTCAAAGCGTCGTTGAGCCGTTTCTGCACGTCGGCAGGAGTGCCCTTGGGCGCATACAGGCCGTGCCAAATCGTCACTTCAAAGCCCTTGAGCCCAGACTCTTGCAAAGTCGGAATTTCTTTGAGCGCAGGCGTGACCAAACGCTTAGTTGTGGTCACACCAAATACTTTGACTTTCTTGCCTTCAATTTGGCTGCTGGTGCTAGTGGTTTGGTCGCACATCAGGTCGATCGAGCCGCCGATCAAATCGGTCATGGCTGGCGCCGTGCCTTTGTAGGGAACAGTGGTCATGTCCACGCTGATGGCCGACTGGAACAACAAGCCGCACAAGTGCGAGGCTGAGCCAATGCCAGCATTGCCCAAGTTGATCTTGCCCTTGTTTTGGCCAATCCAGTTACTTAGCTCTTTGTAGTTGTTGGCAGGCAGCATGGGCTTGGCCACCAAGGTCATGGGCACGTCGTTGATCATGCCCAAGTATTCAAAATCGCTCTCGACTTTGAACGGGATGTTGCGCACCAAGGTCGGCATAGTGGCCATGCCGATGTGGTGCAGCAAGAGCGTATAGCCGTCTGGGTTCGCCTTGGCGACCTTGTTGGCACCAATCGAGCCACCCGCGCCGGCTGCGTTGTCTACCACCACACTCACACCCAGGGGTTTGCGCATGGCCTCGGCCAAGTCGCGTGCAACGCGGTCCGTGGGGCCGCCCGCAGTGAATGGTACGACGATGGTGATGATTTTGTCTTTAACCGGGTAATCGTTGGCCATAGCACTGGCCACCAACAGGGCGCTGAGCAAGGCGAAGAGGATGCGTGGAGTGAATTTCATGGGGTTGCGATGCAAGATGCAAAGTGGTCGATATAGATGGCAAATCGTAGCGCCCTGAGGCCACCTCTAGCGAGCGGGAACTACTTAGAGCTGTGCAGGCGCTGAAGCCGCTCAATAAGGCCTGCACGGTGCGTTGTTCAAAGCGCCATTGAAGGCGCAATTTAAGGCTCTATTGGTAGCTGCGCGCGTCTTCAATCACCTTGCCATCATTGGGCAAGCTGCCTGGGCTGCGCAGGCTGACATCGCCGCGCAGCTTGGTCACTTCGCGCAAAGCCTGCACAATTTTGTCTTGCAAACCTTCGGTCGCGCCATGCACCTCTACTTGGAGCTGCATGGCGTCATTGGCCATTTCACCGCTCACCACTAAGCGCGCGCGCAGAATTCCCGGGAAGCGTTTGGCCACATCGGCAATTTGCTCGGGGTGCACAAACATGCCACGAATTTTGGTGGTTTGGTCGGCACGGCCCAGCCAGCCATTGATGCGCGTGTTGCTGCGCCCGCTAGGGCAAGTGCCGGGCAAGATGGCCGACAAATCGCCGGTCGCAAAGCGAATTAAGGGGTAATCGGGGTTGAGCGTGGTCACCACCACCTCACCTACTTCGCCCTCGGGTACCGGGTCGCCGGTGCCGGGGCGTACGATTTCCAGAATCACGCCTTCGCCCAGCACCAAGCCTTGGCGAGCAGATGTTTCGTAAGCAATCAGGCCTAGGTCGGCGGTTGCATAGCACTGGTAGCCATCGACGCCCCGTTCTAAATACCAGTCGCGCAAACTCGGTGGAAAGGCCTCACCACCGAACATGGCTTTACGCATGCTGGGCAATGGCACACCTATCTCTGCGGCTTTCTCTAAAATAATTTTCAAAAAACTCGGCGTCCCAATATAGCCCGCAGGCCGCAGTTGTGCTATGGCGTGCACTTGTTGCTCGGTTTGCCCCGTACCGCCAGCAAACACCGTGCAACCGACAGCATGCGCGCCGGTTTCCATCATCGAGCCAGCGGGGACGAAATGGTAGCTAAAGCAGTTGTGGATCAACTCACCCGTACGAAAGCCCGCTGCATAAATGGCGCGGGCCATGCGCCAATAGTCGCGCGCACGGCCTTCTGGCTCGTAAATGGGCCCTGGACTGGCAAACACCCGTGGCATGCTTGCTCCAAATTGAATAGCACTCAAACCAGCAAAAGCCTGCGCTTGCAGGTGTTTTTTTTGCAATGTATAGAGCTCGCTCTTGCGCGTCACCGGCAAGCGCGCGAGCGCCGCTCGACTCGTTATCTGCGCAGCATCAAGGCCGCGCAAAATCTCGGCAAATGCGGGCGTGGCATTTTGCGCATGTGCAATCTGGCTTGGCAATGCGGCCAGCAAGGTGGCTTCGCGCAGCCCAGGTTCACGGGTTTCTAGCGCGTCGTAAAAATCACTCATGGCTTCTCTGCAATCTGGTTCAGGCCAACCAGCGCTTGCGCCGCTTGTAGCTCTTGACGTCTTTAAAATTTTTGCGTTCACCGCCGTCGGCCGATTGGCCAACGCCGAGGTAGAACTCTTTCACATCTTCGTTATTGGCCAGGTCCGAGGCTTTGCCGTCCATCACAATTCGGCCCGACTCCATGATGTAGCCGTAGTGCGCGTACTGTAGCGCCATGTGGGTGTTTTGCTCAGCCAGTAAGAAGGTAACTTTTTCTTTCTCGTTCAAGTCTTTAACGATGTTAAAAACTTCTTCGACAATTTGCGGAGCCAATCCCATAGATGGCTCGTCGAGCAGCACCATGCTGGGGTTGGCCATCAGGGCGCGACCAATCGCGCACATTTGCTGCTCGCCACCCGAGGTGTAGGCCGCTTGCGAGCCGCGCCGGGTCTTCAGGCGCGGAAAGTAGGCGTAGACTTTTTCCAAGTTGGCCGCAATCTCGCCCTTGTCGCGCCGGGTATAAGAGCCCGTCATCAGGTTTTCTTCAATCGTTAAATGGGCAAAACAATGCCGCCCTTCCATGACTTGCACCACACCACGCCGCACCAAGTCAGAGGGCGAAAGGTTTTCAATCCGCTCGCCGCGCAGCTCAATACTGCCCTTGGTGACCGCACCGCGCTCGCCGCGCAGCAAATTGCTCACGGCACGCAGCGTGGTGGTCTTGCCCGCACCATTGCCGCCCAAGAGCGCCACAATGCTTTGCTGCGGCACCTGGAGCGACACGCCTTTGAGCACGAGGATCACATGGTTGTAGATCACCTCGATGCCGTTAACGTTGAGAACGATGTTGGAAGTGCTCATGGATAGGGGTGTCTGGAGGGGGCGAATGCGGGTTGTCCGAATTAGCTCTGGCAATCTGCGCCAGAGCGTGCCGTGAGTTTTTTGTCGGCAGCGTACTTGGCCGCATTGGCCTTGATCATGGGCTTGATAATTTGCTCATCGCCCTTCATCCAGTCGCTGCTGATCTTCCAGGTCTTGCCATCCCAGGTTTCAATGCGGGCCCAGTAGGCGCCCATATGGTCTTCGCACGAAGTGCTGATCGGGCGCAGAACACCGGCAAAGCCGAGCGTGTCAAGCTTGGCCTGCGTCAGGTTCAAGTTCTCCAAGCCCCAGCGCACTTGGTCGCCCGTCATGACCTTGCCTTTGCCATAGCGTTCCTGTGCTGCGCGAATGGCTTCTACCGTCAGCATCGCACCCATCGCACCGCGCAGATACAGCACTTGGCCCACTTCTTCTTTAGGGCCAGTGCCCTGGCCTTTGGCGTAAACCGAGGCCAGCATTTCTTTGACGAGTTTGGCATCGTAGTCAGTGCTGTTTTGCAGGGCCACTGCGTTATAGCCTTTGGCACCTTCGCCCACGTCTTTGGTGTCGGGCTCAGCGCCCGACCACCACACGCCATACATTTTTTCACGTGGATAACCTGTTGCTTGTGCTTCTTTGAGAGCGGTGGAGTTCATCACACCAAAACCCCAGAGGATGACGTAGTCTGGGCGCGACTGTCGCACCTGCAGCCAAGTGGCTTTTTGTTCCACACCGGGGGCGGTGACAGGCAGCAGTTGCAACTCAAAACCCAACATCTTCGAGCGCTCTTGCAAGATGGGCAGCGATTCTTTGCCAAACGGACTATCGTGGTAGACCAGGGCAATCTTCTTGCCCTTGAGCTTGTTCAGGCCGCCTTCGGCTTTGCCAATGGCTTGCACCAATACGTCGCCAGCCACCCAGTAATTGCCCGCCAAGGGGAAGTTCCACTTAAATACGGTGCCGTCGGCGCTCTCGCTGCGGCCATAGCCCAATGTGACCAGTGGGATTTTGTCGGTAGGGGCTTTTTCGGTAATGGCAAAGGTGGCTCCGGTGGACCAGGGCTGGATCACCGCAGCACCGCCGTTATTGCCCTTCATGCGCTCGTAGCACTCCACGCTGCGCGCGGTATCGTAGCCGGTTTCGCACTCTTCAATCAAGAGCTTTACGCCGTTGATGCCGCCGCGCGCGTTGACCAATTTGTAATAGTCCACAATGCCATTGGCAATGGGCGCGCCATTGGGTGCGTAGGGCCCTGTGCGGTACGACAGCACGGGCATGTACTGCTGTTTGGCTTGTGCGAATGCGGCGGGGCTGAGCAGGGCCGAGGCCGCGAGGGCCAAGGCTGCAGAACCCATAGCGAGAATGCGAGTTTTCATAAAAGTCTCCTGTAAAAGATGGTTTGCGAAAGCGGTCATTGAAAGGTCTTCAGTGCGGGAACGGCCATAGGCGCATTTTTTGTTTACCAGTTGCCCAAAGTTTGGCCAAACCGTGTGGCTCGACAATCAAGAACCACACGATCAAACCACCAAAAATCATCAGCTCCGCATGCGAGCTGGCAGTGGTGGAAATGGGCGTACCAAAAACAGATCCGAGCCAGGGCAAAAACTGCGTCAACGCAATTGGCAGCAGCACAATAAAGGCCGCACCAAAAAAGCTGCCCATGATGGAGCCCATGCCACCAATAATCACCATGAAGAGCAGGCGAAAACTTTGGTCTACCGAGAAAGCCGCTGGCTCCCAAGCGCCCAGGTAAAAGAAGCCCCACAGCGCCCCGGCTACGCCGATCATGAACGAGCTGACCGCAAAGGCGCTGAGCTTGGCGTACATGGGGCGAATGCCGATCACGGCAGCGGCCACGTCCATGTCGCGAATGGCCATCCACTCGCGACCGATAGCACCGCGTACCAAGTTTTTGGCAGCCAGTGCCATGAGGGCCAATACGCCGAGGCAAAAAAGGTATTTGCGCACCTCAGAATTCAAACCGAAACCAAAAATTTGCAGGTCAGACACTGCCACTGAACCCGAGGCATTGTTCAGCGTGAACCACTTGATGCGCAAGAACATCCAGTCGGCAAAAAACTGTGCCGCCAAGGTGGTGACGGCCAAATACAAACCCTTGACGCGCAGGCTGGGCAGCCCAAACAAAATGCCAAATAGCATGGCGCAGACACCACCCAAGACCAAGGCCACAATCAAAGGAATGCCCGGCACGCGCTCAAAAAAATTATAAGCGCCGTAGGCTCCTACGGCCATAAAAGCGCCTGAACCCAGTGAGATTTGCCCGCAATAGCCAACCAAAATGTTCACCCCCAAAGCGGCCAGCGAAATGATGCTAAAGGGGATCAAAATCGCGCGAAACATGTAGTCGCTGGCCAGCCAGGGCACACCGACAAACGCTACTAAAAGTATAGCTAGCAATGCCCATCTGTCCTGCGCAATCGGGAAGATTTGCTGGTCAGCGCGGTAGCTGGTTTTGAGTTGGCCGTTTTCGCGGTAAAACATAGTTATCGATCTTTTAGCTACAACACGCTACGCTTAACTTTGCTGCGCAAGTTAGTTTCCGCGAAAGATCATTGATCGTGTATTTCATACGCGATCAATGATCTTTTCACCAAACAAGCCTTGCGGCCTGAACAGCAAAAACACCAGGGCCAACACATAGGCAAACCAAATCTCGATGCCGCCACCCACATAAGGGCCGAGGAAAACCTCCGACAGCTTTTCGCCCACACCAATAATCAGGCCGCCCACAATGGCTCCGGGCACCGAGGTCAGGCCACCCAAAATCACCACCGGCAGAGCCCGCAAAGCCACCGTGGCCAGCGAGAACTGCACACCCAGTTTGCTGCCCCAAATCATGCCCGCCACCAAGGCCACGGCACCGGCCACCGTCCAGACGATCACCCAAATGCGGCCCAGCGGAATGCCCACCGACTGCGCAGCTTGGTGGTCGTCGGCCACAGCGCGCAGGGCGCGGCCGGTGCTGGTTTTTTGGAAGAACAGGCTGAGCAGGGCCACCAAGGCGGCGGCAATCAAAGCGGCGTACAAGTCTTCTTTGTTGATGAGCACGCCGCCTGGAAAAAAACCTTCCAAAATCATCACCGGGTCTTTGGGCATACCGATGTCGATTTTGTAGATGTCGCTGCCAAAAAGGGACTGGCCCAGGCCGTCGAGAAAATACGAAATGCCCAGTGTGGCCATGAGCAAGGTGGCGCCTTCTTGGTTGACCAAATGGCGCAGCACCAAGCGCTCGATGATCCAAGCCACTACAAACATCACGGCAGCGGCAATTGCAAAAGCCACAATGTTGGCGATAATTTTGCTCTCTAAACCCGTCCAGCGCGGAATCCACTCGGCAAAGCGGGCCATAGCCAGCGCCGCAAACAGCACCATTGCACCCTGGGCGAAGTTGAAGACTCCACTGGCCTTGAAGATCAGCACAAAGCCCAGTGCCACCAGCGAGTACAGCATGCCCGCCATCAAACCGCCTAACAGTGTTTCTAAAAAGAATCCCATACTAATGTGTTGTTCCTAAATAAGCGCGGATCACTTCGGGGTTGTTGCGCACTTCTTGCGGCGTGCCGTCGCCGATTTTTTTGCCGTAGTCCAACACCACAACGCGGTCGCTGATGTCCATCACTACACCCATGTCGTGCTCGATCAAAACTACGGTGGTGCCAAACTCGTCGTTCACGTCGAGCACAAAGCGGCACATGTCTTGTTTTTCTTCGACGTTCATACCCGCCATGGGTTCGTCGAGTAGCAGCACTTGCGGCTCCATGGCCAGAGCGCGGCCCAGGTCGACGCGCTTTTGCAAGCCGTAGGGCAGTTGGCCCACAGGGGTCTTACGAAAAGCCTGAATCTCCAAAAAGTCGATGATGCGTTCCACGGCTTCGCGGTGCATGATTTCCTCGCGCTCGGCAGGACCAATGCGCAGCGCCTGCATCAGGATGTTGCTTTTGATCTTAAGGTTGCGGCCCGACATGATGTTGTCCAACACGCTCATGCCTTTGAACAACGCCAGGTTCTGGAAGGTG
>CANFOR010000071.1 GCA_947448675.1 Betaproteobacteria bacterium | reverse complement strand
GCATGAATGCGGGCGACCCGTTGCCCATGGATATGGGCCGCGTTGCCAGCACCAGCTTTGTCGGCGAAGTGGTGATGCAAAGCGAGACCACGGCCTTTTTGGCGGCGGCCCTGGCGCGCGGCTGCCGCGTGCAAGTGGGCACCGACATGCTGTTTGAGCAAATTCCGGCCTACCTAGAATACTTTGGCCTGCCCAGCACCACGCCCGAAGAGTTGCGCGCCGTGGCGCAGCTGCAGTACTGAGCCTGGCCAAGCACCAATGAAAGCAGCCTTGGCCAAGCCCAAAAGCGTGTTGCGCGGCGTGCTGTTTGTGCTGGCTTCGACGGCATTTTTTGCCAGCCTGGACACCACCACCAAACTGGTCACCGCCACCGTGCCCGTGGCCATGCTGATGTGGTTGCGCTTTAGTGTGCAGGCCCTGAGCACGGCGGCGGTGATGCTGCCGCGCCGCGGCCTGGGCCTGCTCCACGCGCACCGGCCGGGCTTGCAAATTTTGCGCGGGGTGTTAATGGTGGGCTCGAGCACCTTGGCGTTTTTTAGCCTGCAGTTTTTGCCGGTGGCCAACTTCACAGCCATTGTCATGCTCACGCCCTTGGTGGTCACCATTGCAGCGGCGCTACGCTTGCACGAGCGCATCTCGGCCTTGCGCTGGGCTTTGCTGCTGGCGGGCTTTGGCGGTGTGCTCTTGGTGATTCGGCCGGGGGCCGACAGCTTCCACTGGGCTTCGCTGCTGCCCCTGCTCTTGGTGCTGGTTAGCGCGGCCTTTCAGCTGGTGACCAGCCGCTTGGCGCAAGAAGACGACGTGGCCACCATCCACTTTTATTCGGGCTTGGTGAGTGCGCTCTTGGCCACGCTGACCCTGCCTTTTTACTGGCAGGAGTTGCCCTGGTGGCCGCTGTGGGCGCTGATGTTTTTGGTGGCCATTTTCAGCAATATGGGCCATTTGATGCTGGTGCTGGGTTACGCCAGCGCCCCAGTGGCCACGCTCTCGCCCTACCTCTACAGCCAAGTGCCATTTGCCATGCTGGGCGGCTGGTTGGTGTTTTCGCAGCGGCCCGACAACTGGGCGCTGTGCGGCATTGCGGTGATCGCCGTTGCGGGTGCCTTGGGCACCTGGGTGGCGGCGCGCGAGAGGCATGCTGACATTCGCGTTATCCTCGACGCATGAAGAATTTACTCGATGCGTTTTGGCGCGCTGCGGCCTACTGCTTGCACCCGCGCGTGATAGCGCTGTCCATCTTGCCTCTGGTGCTGATGGTGGTCTTGGCCTGGGGCCTGGGTTATGTGTTTTGGGACATGGCGGTGGACTGGGTGCGGGCGGGCCTGGACGCATCGAGCCTGGTGAACACCGTGCTGGGCTGGCTGCAAAGCGCAGGGGCGGCGCGGCTCAAAAGTGCCATCGCGCCGCTCTTGGTGATTTTTGCCGTCACGCCGGTGCTGGTCATCATCGCGCTCTTGGTGGTGGCCATGCTGATGACGCCGGCCATGGTGTCTTTGGTCGGCCAGCGCCGCTTTGCGCAGCTCGAACGCAAGCAAGGTGGCTCGTTTTGGGGCAGCTTGCTGTGGTCTTTGGGCTCGACGCTGCTGGCCTTGCTGGCCATGGTTTTGTCGATGCTGCTGTGGCTGGTTCCGCCTTTGATTTTGATTTTGCCGCCACTGATTTGGGGTTGGCTCACCTACCGCGTGCTGAGCTTTGACGCGCTGGCCGAACATGCTTCGCGCGAGGAGCGCCGCGCGCTCATGAAGCGCCACCGCAGCACGCTCTTGGTGATGGGCGTGATCTCGGGCTTTTTGGGCGCAGCGCCCAGTTTGCTGTGGGTGTCAGCCGCCGTGGTGGCTGCTGCCTTTGTGGTTTTGCTGCCAGTGGCGGTGTGGATCTACACCCTGGTTTTTGCTTTTTCCTCGCTCTGGTTTGCCCACTACTGTTTGGCCGCTTTGGAGCAGTTGCGCGCCGAAAATGCAGCATCAAAAACGGCTGTAACGCCCGCCGATACTGCGTATGCAGCTATTAATTCAGTAGCTAACACGGTCACTGACGCAGCTACGGGCGCAGCACCAGTTGAAACCAGTCCCGCGCTG
This sequence comes from Betaproteobacteria bacterium, assembly GCA_947448675.1. Lineage (GTDB taxonomy): Bacteria > Pseudomonadota > Gammaproteobacteria > Burkholderiales > Burkholderiaceae_C > CANFOR01. Next base: position 9,786 of record CANFOR010000071.1, on the reverse strand, counting down.
CCCCACGGCGCAACTGCGCCCCCGCCACCCCCTGCACCGAGCACCCCGCCCCATGTCTAACACCGCTGCTAACGCCACGTCGAAGCCCCCTGCTTTTGGCCTCATCATTGTGGGCGACGAGATCCTCTCGGGCAAACGCGCCGACAAGCACATGGCCAAGCTGATCGAGCTGCTGGCCGCACGCGGCCTCAGCCTAGACTGGGCCGAATACGTGGGCGACTCGCCCGCGCGCATCACGGCCTGCTTGCAACGCGCTTTTGCGTCGGGCGAAGTGGTGTTTTCCACTGGCGGCATTGGCGCCACGCCCGACGACCACACCCGCCAATGCGCGGCCCGCGCGCTGGGTGTTGGGCTGGCCCTGCACCCGCAGGCTGAGGCTTTGATCCGCGAGCGCATGCAAGACACCGCGCGCGAGCAGGGTGTGCCTTACGAGGCCGACCGGCCCGACAACATCCACCGCCTGAACATGGGCGTGTTCCCGGTGGGGGCCAGCATCATCCCCAACCCCTACAACAAAATTGCGGGCTTCAGCGTGGGCACAGTGCACTTTGTGCCCGGCTTCCCGGTGATGGCCTGGCCGATGGTCGAATGGGTGCTCGACACCCTCTACCCACATTTGCACCAACAACGTGCCTGGCTGGAAAAGTCGGTGGTGATTTACGGCTCGATGGAAGCCACCTTAACACCGCTCATGCAGGCCCTAGAAACGCGTTTTGCGGGTGTAAAAGTGTTCAGCCTACCTAGCGTAGACCACCCGCAACATGGCCGCCATATCGAGCTGGGCGTGAAAGGTCCACCCGAGACCGCAGAGACGGCCTACGTGGCCATGCTGGAAGGCCTCAAAGTCTTCCAACTGCAACTTGGCCCCGAATTGGTGCGCAGTTAAATTGCACTTATTTGGTGCAAAATTGACCCTGCACCAGGACATTCCTCAACCAGTCTTGCCATTGCAGGCATAAAAACCACCCAAACTCAGGGCACAATTGGGTTTGCTGTGCAAATGCGCCCCGCTAGCAATGGCATGGAAACTGCATTCGACTAAGCTTTATATTTCAACCCCCATCCAACCAGGAGATTTTGATGGCCAAGAACGTCGCAGACGTCATGAAAATGGTGAAGGAAAACGAAGTGAAATTCGTCGACTTCCGCTTCACCGACACCCGTGGTAAAGAGCAGCACGTTACCGTGCCCGTGTCGCACTTCGATGAAGACAAATTCAGCGCGGGTCACGCGTTTGACGGCTCTTCCATTGCTGGCTGGAAAGGCATTGAAGCTTCGGACATGTTGCTCATGCCCGACGCGAACACCGCCAACATCGACCCCTTCTTTGAAGAGACCACTCTGTTCCTGAGCTGCGACGTGGTCGAGCCCAGCGACGGCAAGGCCTATGACCGCGACCCGCGATCGATCGGCAAGCGCGCAGAAGCCTATCTCAAATCCTCCGGCATCGGCGACACCGCCAACTTCGGCCCAGAGCCAGAGTTCTTCATTTTTGACGACGTGCGCTGGAACACCGACATGTCGGGCACCTTCTTCAAAATTGACGAATACGAAGCCCCTTGGAACTCGGGCAAAAAGATGGAAAACGGCAACAAAGGCCACCGTCCTACCGTCAAGGGTGGCTACTTCCCCGTGCCTCCCGTTGACAGCACCCAAGACATGCGCGCTGAAATGTCCTTGGTGCTTGAATCGTTGGGCGTCCCGGTCGAAGTGTTTCACCACGAAGTGGCGGGCGCTGGCCAAAACGAAATTGGCACCCGTTTTAGCACGCTGACCCAACGCGCTGACTGGACTCAAATCCTGAAGTACGTGGTGCAAAACGTGGCCCACAGCTATGGCAAAACCGCCACCTTCATGCCCAAACCCATCGTTGGCGACAACGGCTCGGGCATGCACGTGCACCAGTCCATCAGCAAAAACGGTGTGAATCTGTTTGCAGGTGACGGCTATGCGGGCCTGTCAGACACCGCTTTGTACTACGTAGGCGGCATCATCAAGCATGCCCGTGCTTTGAACGCCATTACCAACCCCGGCACCAACAGCTACAAACGCCTAGTGCCCGGCTACGAAGCCCCGGTCAAGTTGGCGTACTCGGCCAAAAACCGCTCGGCATCGATCCGCATTCCGTACGTGGCCAACCCACGCGGTCGCCGCATCGAGGCACGCTTCCCCGATCCGCTGATGAACCCGTACCTGGGTTTCGCAGCGCTGCTGATGGCGGGCCTAGATGGTATTGAGAACAAAATCCATCCTGGCGAAGCCGCCACCAAGGACTTGTACCATCTGCCGCCTGAGGAAGATGCATTGATCCCAACCGTCTGCCACAGCCTGGACCAAGCGCTGGACTGCCTCAACGCAGACCGAGCCTTCCTGACCAAGGGCGGCGTGTTCAGCGACAGCATGCTCGACGCCTATATTGAACTCAAAATGGGCGAAGTGACGCGTTTGCGCCAAGCTACGCACCCGATCGAGTTCGACATGTACTACTCGCTCTAAAGCCAAGGCTTTGGCCTGCAGATTTCTGCGGCCAGGCTTGCAAAAGGACAGCGCAAGCTGTCCTTTTTTCCTTTGTAGGCAAGGGTTTATTTGGTGTTTATGAGAAACTACACGATACTGGCAGACCGCCCTTGAGCCGCACGGCTCTTTCGGAAGGCATATGAAACACACCTCGCTTGAACATTTCTCGTTTTTTTGCTTGCTGGGCATCGTGGGCTTGGCCGCTGGCGGGCCTGCTTTGGCACAAGACCGCATTTACCGCTGCGGCAATGAATACATCAACAACATACGCGACGCCGAGTCGCGCGGCTGCAAGTTGGTCGAAGGCGGCAACATCACCGTGGTGCAAGGCACCAAGCCGCATGGCGCATCACCCAGTCCAAGCCAAGCTGCGGTGCGCGTAGCCGCTGCGGGGCAAAAGGTAGACGGCACCGAACAACGCGCCCGCGACAGCGACTCGCGCGCAATTTTGGAGTCTGAATTGGCCAAGGCCAAAGCCCGCCAAGCCCAGTTGCAAAGCGAATACAACAATGGCGAGCCCGACAAGCGTGGCGACGAAGCGCGCAACTACCAAAAATACACCGACCGCGTGGCCGAGCTCAAAGCCAGCATATCGCGCAATGACAGCGACATCGCCGGCATTCAACGTGAAATTGCCCGTCTGCCTGCGGTCAAATAGCGCTTGAAACTCCAGCCCGATCCCCTCTCTCGCTACCAAAGCTTTGACCTGCTGGCCACCCTGGTGGCGGTGCTGCACAGCGACGGCCAAGTGCTCTATGCCAATGCCGCTTTAGAAGATGCGCTAGGCATCTCGCGCCGCGCCATTACCGGCTCGCTGTTCCCGGATAACTTTACCGAACCGCAAGCCTTGTACACCGCCTTGCAAGGCGCGCACACCAATGCATTTGCCGCGCTACGCTACGACGCACACCTCAAACGATTGGGCCAAGAGGCCCTGCCCGTACACGTGGTCATAGCGCAAACCGAGCGCAGCAATGAAATCATCGTCGAGTTGCTACCGCTGGAGCAACAGACCAAGCAAGACCGCGAAGAGCGCCTAACCGACCAGGCCCAGGCCAACAAAGAATTGATCCGCAACCTGGCGCATGAAATCAAAAACCCACTGGGCGGCATTCGCGGCGCGGCCCAATTGCTCGAGATGGAAATCGACAGCAAAGAGCTCAAAGAATACACCCAGGTCATCATCCACGAGGCTGACCGTTTACAGACTTTGGTGGACCGTTTGCTAGCCCCGCACCGCCGCCCGCATGTGGTGGGCGACGTCAACATCCACGAGGTCTGCGAACGCGTGCGCTCGCTCATCGTGGCCGAGTTCCCCAAGGGGCTCAAGGTGCAGCGTGCCTATGACATCTCCATCCCCGAATTTCGCGGTGACCGCGAGCAACTGATCCAGGCCGTGCTAAACATTGCGCACAACGCCTGCCAAGCCTTGGGCGACCGCATTAGCCAAGGCATTGCCGAGCTGACCTTTCACACCCATATTGCGCGCCAAGTCACCTTGGGCAAGCAGCGCTACCGACTGGCACTGGAATTGCATGTGATAGACAACGGGCCTGGTGTACCAGACTCGATCAAAGACCGCATCTTCTATCCCTTGGTATCAGGGCGCGAGGGCGGCTCTGGCCTTGGGCTGACCTTGGCACAAACCTTTGTGCAGCAGCACCTGGGCCTGATCGAGTGCGACAGTGTGCCCGGACGGACCGATTTCAAAATACTCATACCGCTGCCTTAGCCAACCAGGCGGGGCGTGACCCGAGGACACAGCAGACATGAAGCCGATCTGGATAGTTGATGATGACCAGTCGATTCGTTTCGTACTGGAAAAAGCCTTGTTGCGCGAAGACCTGCCCACGCGCAGCTTCACAAATGCACGTGACGTGTTGCTGGCTTTGACCGAAGCTGGTGACGAAGCTGGCCCGCAAATTTTGGTCAGCGACATCCGCATGCCCGGTGGCTCGGGCCTGGACTTGCTCACCAAGGTCAAAGAAAAACTCCCCGGCCTGCCCGTCATTATCATGACGGCGTTTTCTGACCTCGACAGCGCGGTCTCGGCCTTTCAGGGCGGAGCTTTTGAATACCTGCCTAAACCTTTTGACCTGCCCAAGGCGGTGGAGCTGATTCGCCGCGCGGTGGAAGAAAGCCTGCGCGAAGAAGTGGCCGAAGAGCGCATGGCCGACACACCTGAAATGCTGGGCCAGGCGCCCGCCATGCAAGACGTGTTTCGCGCCATTGGGCGCTTGGCGCAAAGCAATGTCACCGTCATGATTACCGGCGAGTCGGGCTCGGGTAAAGAGCTGGTGGCCAAAGCCCTGCACAAGCATTCGCCGCGCGCCAATGGGCCTTTTGTTGCTATCAATACTGCAGCAATTCCGAAAGACCTTTTAGAGAGCGAACTCTTCGGCCATGAGCGCGGTGCATTCACGGGCGCACAAACCATGCGCCGCGGCCGCTTCGAGCAAGCCGAAGGTGGCACCCTGTTTTTAGACGAAATCGGCGACATGCCATTCGACCTGCAAACCCGTTTGCTGCGCGTGCTGTCTGACGGCCACTTCTACCGCGTCGGCGGGCACAGCGCCGTCAAGTCGCATGTGCGGGTGATTGCCGCTACCCACCAAGACTTGGAGCAGCGCGTCAAAGAAGGCGGTTTTCGGGAAGACTTGTTTCACCGCTTGAACGTGATCCGCCTGCGCCTGCCTCGCCTGTGGGACCGGCGCGAAGACATCCCCATGCTGACGCGCCATTTCATGCAGCAAAGCGCCAAGCAACTTGGCGTCGAGCCCAAGCGCATTGCCGACGCCGCGCTGGCGCAGTTGGCGCAGTTTCACTTCCCCGGCAATGTGCGCCAGCTCGAAAACATTTGCCATTGGCTAACCGTGATGGCGCCATCGCAAGTGGTAGAAGCCAAAGACTTGCCGCCCGAAGTGCGGGCCGCTAGCGCAACTGCGGATGATTCCACCCATGCCGTTGCCTCTGCTTCCGCACCGGGTTCTGCACATAGTTCCGCTATGGCCCATGCAAGCAGCCCGGCCAGCCATGCCGACGCCAGCGGTTTAGCCAGCTCCACACAGGCTCCAGTACCGGCCAGTGCCATAGCCCTTGCAGAATCTGCAGCAGATCAGGGCCCAACCGCAGACAGTAGCTGGGAGAGCGGCCTAGAGGCCGACGCCAACGCACTCTTGGCCAGTGGCCGTGAAGACGTGTGGGACGTTTTGACGCGCCGTTTTGAGTCCAAACTCATTCTCACCGCGCTGGCCAGCACACGCGGCAGGCGCATCGAAGCGGCGCAAAAGTTGGGCATTGGCCGCAACACCATTACGCGCAAAATTCAAGAGCTGCACTTAGAGTAGCTGGAGCGCGAACTCAAAGGAAAGAAGGCTGCGAGGCGCACCCAATATGCGTTAAAAGCTACTATTTTAATAGCTAAAGCAATTCAACTACCACCGGCGCGTGGTCGCTGGGCCGCTCGTTTTTGCGCGGCTCGGTGTCGATCACGCAGCCCGCTACTTGGGCTTTTAGCGCCTCGCTCACCAAGCAATAATCAATGCGCAGACCGCGTTTGCGCCGGAAGCCAAAGTCGCGGTAATCCCACCAGCTAAAGCTTCTCTGGGCTTGCTCAAACATGCGAAACGCATCGTGCAAACCGAGTTGGAAAATCGCTTGCAATTGCTCGCGTTCTTGCAGGGTGTGGTGAATGGTGTCGCGCAGGCCTTCGGGGTCCCAGCTGTCGCGGTCGTCGAAAGTGATGTTGAAGTCGCCCACCAAGACCAAGCGCTCGTGCGCAACCAGCTCGCTGGCCAGCCAATCGCGTAGGGCAACAAGCCAGCGCATTTTGTACTCAAACTTCTCAGTGCCCGGCGCTTGTCCATTGACAAAATAGCCGTTCACCAAACGCAGATTTTGCTCAAGCCCGCCGATGCTACAGGGCAGCGTAGCCGCGATCACGCGCGACTGTTCGTCGGCAAAACCGGGGATGTTCTTTTGCACATCCGTTACCGGCAGGCGCGTCAGCAAGGCCACACCGTTATAGGTTTTTTGGCCAAAAAAAGCGCTGTGGTAACCCGCCGCCAACAACTCGGCTGCGGGGAATTTTTCGTCGCTGAGTTTGAGCTCTTGCAAGCACAAAGCGTCCACCGGGTTGACCGCCAACCAAGCCAAGACCTGAGGCAGGCGCACGCTCAGGGAGTTTACGTTCCAGGTCGCAATTTTCATTCGATTTTCTTAGTCAAAAACGCCTGCGAAACAGCCTGCAAGGCTCACCAATACGGCGTAGGCAGCTATTAAATATGTAGCGCAGCGAGTGCGCCAATAACCACGCCAAAAACTGCAACACCAAACATGCCGTACTCCAACCACTTCTTTTTGGTGAGCAAGGCAATGGCCGCCAAGGCAATCGCCACTTGCAGCACCGTGGTGGCCTGGGCCCAGCGGTGGTGCTGGTGCAACTCGACGTCAGACTTTTTGTCCCACTCGGCAGACTCGGCCTCGACTTTTTCAGCGCTGGCCTTGATCTCGTTCTTTTCTTTTTCGTAGCGATCGATCTTGCCTTGGTACTTGGCTTTGTCGGCCTCCACCGTGGTCAGGTCGCGCGAGATTTCAGCCAGCGACTGCTTGGTGCTCTTGCTCTGAAAATAATTCCATTGGTTCGAGGCTTCGGTCTTTTTAATCGCCGCATTGTTTTTATACAAACCAGCGTTGGACTGCGTGGCCCCGCCCATGTAGGCAAACATCGCGCCCACGGTGGCAATGATGGCCGTGAATACCGCAATTTGGCTGGTCAAGCTGCCACCGCCCACGCCGTGGTGCCCCTCTTCATGGTGATCGCCCTGCGCCGCATGCTCCAGTGCGTGGTCGTGCGGGCCGTGTACGTGAAATCCATCTCCAGACATATCAAACTCCTTGTTGTGGTGGGTGCAAAGGCAGGTAGCGAACAAAACTATAGGCCAGCCCCGTGACGGAGGTGTGGTGTTCGCGGGCCGCTTCTGCCCACGCTGGCCCACATTGTGGGGCAAAGGCGTCGCCTTCAAAGACCGCGTCGATCTCGGTCACTTCTAAGCGTGTAGCCAAGGGCAGGGCTTGGGCATAAATTTCGGCCCCGCCGATCACCCATACACTGCCAGAATGCTCGCAAATTTGTAGCGCCCTACGCAGGCTGGAAGCGCATTTAACGCCATTTTCACTCCACGCCGCATTGCGCGTGAGCACAATATTGGTACGCCCCGGCAAAGGCCGAAAACGTGGCGGCAAAGACTCCCAGGTCTTGCGCCCCATGATGACGGGGCAGCCCAGGGTGAGCGCTTTGAAGTGTGCCAAGTCTTCGGGCAAATGCCAGGGCATGGCGCCGCCTTGGCCGATCACGGCGCGTCCACTGGGGTGGCGCCCTTGCGCCCAGATCAAATTAATTTCGCGCGTTGCCATTGGCTTAAATGGCCACCGGCGCTTTGATCGCTGCGTGGCATTGGTAGTCTTCGATCGCAAAGTCTTCGTACTGGTAGTCGAAGATCGACATAGGCTGGCGCAAGATGCGCAGGCCCGGGTAGGCGTAGGGTGCACGTGCCAGCTGCAGCTCGACCTGTTCGTGGTGGTTGCTGTAGATGTGGCAGTCGCCGCCCGTCCAGACAAAGTCGCCTACGTCTAAATTGCATTGCTGGGCCAGCATGTGGGTGAGCAATGCGTAGCTGGCAATGTTGAAGGGCACGCCCAAAAAAATGTCGGCGCTGCGCTGGTAGAGCTGGCAGCTGAGCTTGCCACGGCCGCCTGGCTCGGTGGCGGGGGCTACGTAAAACTGAAAAAAAGCGTGGCAGGGCATGAGCGCCATCTTGCTCAGCTCGGCCACGTTCCAACTGCTGACGATGATGCGGCGCGAGTCGGGATTGGTTTTGAGCGCCTGCACCACTTCGGCAATTTGGTCGATGTGCCCGCCGCCTGGCGTGGGCCAGCTACGCCACTGCACGCCGTAGACGGGGCCTAGCTCGCCGTCGGGCCGGGCCCATTCGTCCCAGATAGTGACGCCGCGTTCTTTGAGCCAGTTGTTATTGCTGCTGCCGGTTAAAAACCACAACAGTTCTTGGATGATGGCTTTAACGAACACTTTTTTGGTGGTCACCAGCGGAAAGCCTTCGTTCAAGTCGAAGCGCATTTGGTAGCCAAACACGCTGGTGGTGCCGGTGCCAGTGCGGTCAGTTTTTTGCACACCGGTGGTGTACACGTGGCGCATGAAGTCTTCGTATTGCGAGCGAACGGGCAGGGCTGTCAATGGTGGTGTGGGCATGTGCAATTTCCGTCAATACGCGCCAAACAAGGCGGCCAGAGAAGCGGTGGTGCATCGATCGAAATCTCGCACGGCACTACAAGCTTAACACCCGCCCAGGGTTCATGGTGTTGTGCGGGTCCAGAGCTGTTTTAATGGCGCGCATCAGACCCAGCGCCACCGCCGATTTATACAGCGGCAGCTTGTCGCGTTTGAGCAAGCCAATGCCGTGCTCGGCCGAGATGGAACCGTCAAAAGCTTTGACGGAGTCGTAGACGATACTGTTGACATCGCCCTCGCGTTTGGCCAAAAAAATGGCTGCATCGTGGCCCATGGGCGCCTGTACGTTGTAGTGCAAATTGCCGTCGCCCAAGTGGCCAAAATTGACCAGGCGCACACCGGGAATCGCCGCTTGCAAGAGCGCGTCGGTCACCCGCACAAACTCGGCAATGCGCGAGACCGGAATGGAAATGTCGTGCTTGATGTTCGCGCCCTCGGCCACCTGTGCCAGCGTAATGCTCTCGCGCACATGCCACAGGGCCTTGGCCTGAGCCAGGCTTTCGGCCACCACCGCGTCGGTGATGCAGCCTTGCTCTAAAGCCACATGCAGCAGGTGCTCCAACTGCATGCGGGCATGCTGCTCAGACTCGTGGTCGGAGTTTTCGAGTAGCACGCACCAGGGCGTGGTTTGGAACAGGGGCACGCGCTGCTGTGCAAAATGTTTGTCGACCAAGCTCAGCGCAAACTGGCCCATCACCTCAAAGCCGGTGAGGTTGGCGCTGAGTTGCTGGCGCGCTAAGCCGAGCAACGCCGTGGCGGCCTCTAGCGAGGGCACAGCTGCCCAAGCCGTGAGACTGGCGGCAGGCTGGGGGTAGAGCTTCATGGTGGCCGCGGTAATGATGCCCAGCGTGCCTTCGCTGCCAATGAAAAGGTCGCGCAAGTCGTAGCCCGTGTTGTCTTTGCGCAGGCCCGACAGGCCGTGCCAGACCTCGCCTTGGGCCGTCACCACCTCCAGGCCCAGG
>CANFOR010000070.1 GCA_947448675.1 Betaproteobacteria bacterium | reverse complement strand
GGACGCCCTTGAAAAGGCTTGGCAAAAGAACGCCCGCCAAGCGCAAAAAAGCAAACGCGTCAAAATTGTCGGCGGCTCCACCATTACGCAGCAACTGGCCAAAAACCTGTTGCTCTCGGGTGAGCGCAACCTGCTGCGCAAGGGTCAAGAATTTGTGCTCGCGCTGGCGCTGGAGCTGCTGCTGGGCAAGCAACGCATTTTGGAAATGTATTTGAACAACGTGGAATGGGGCGAAGGCGTGTTTGGCGCTGAGGCGGCGGCGCAGCATTATTTTCATAAAAGCGCCGCACGCCTAAACCCTTACGAAGCCGCACGCTTGGCGGTGATGCTGCCACGGCCAAAATACTTTGAAAAGCTACCCAACTCAGCCTACGTCAGCAACCGCGCCTACACCATCATGGCGCGCATGGGAGATGCAGATTTGCCCTGAGTTAGCCGCTCAGAAAGGGCTTATTAGCCCAGCTCAATGCTGGTGCCCGTGCTCGCCGTGCACATGGCCATGGGCAATTTCTTCATCACTGGCGGCGCGCACCGCAGTAACGGCCAAACTAAAACGCAGGGCCTTGCCGGCATGCGGGTGGTTGCCGTCTAACATGACTTCTTGGCCTTTGATCTTCATCACGGTGTAGACCTGGGCGCGGCCACTGTCGTCATGCGCCTCTAGCTGGCCACCGACTTTGACGCCGGGCGGAAACTGGCTTTTGGGAATGCTTTGCACCAGGGCCTCGTTGCGCGGGCCAAAGGCATCTTCAGGCTGCAGGGCCAGCACGGTTTTGTAGCCGGTCTCTTGGCCTTGCAAGGCTTCTTCGATTTTGGCAAAGGTGTTGCCATAGCCGCCGTGCAGGTAGACCATCGGCTCGGTGCTTTCTTCCAGCAGCTTGCCAGTGGCGTCGAGCACTTTGTAGCGCAGTGTAACGGCGGTGTTTTTGTCGATTTTCATGGTGGTGCTTCGTGAAGGGGCTTTGAAAGGGGTGCGCAAAGGTGCGCAGAACGCAAACCTGTAATTATCTCGCGCTTCCAGCGGACATTTTGCAGCGGGCATTTTCCAGCAGGCTTTGTTTGCCGCGTAGGGCTTAGGCAGCCCTTGCACGGCAAGCCCCTGCCAGAAGTGAAATAATCGGGCTTGTTTGAATTTTTTGACATCTGCAAGGAACCCACCATGAGCGACACCCAAGAACGCATTGACCAGCTGGTCAAGTCCCACGACGTTGTGCTTTTTATGAAAGGCAGCGCCAGCTTCCCTATGTGCGGCTTTTCGGGCCGCGCCATCCAGGTGCTCAAAGCCAGCGGCGTAGACACCAAGAACCTGACCACCGTGAACGTGCTCGACGACGCCGAGATCCGCCAAGGCATCAAAGAGTACAGCAACTGGCCGACCATCCCCCAGCTCTACGTGAAGGGCGAATTCGTTGGTGGCTCCGACATCATGATGGAGATGTACGAGAGCGGCGAGCTGCAGCAGGTGCTCAACCCGGCAGCTGCCTAACACCCTGCAGCCAGCACCTGCAGCCAGCCTTTACCCAAGCTTTACCTGTAATTGACGTAAACCCGTAGGTTGGTTGAGCACCTCAAGAGTTGTAGGAGTACTGGTTCATTTTTATGAAAGCTTTTATGACCCCACGCTCGACCCCCCGCGCTTTGCTACTTGCTACCTGCGCCGCCTCCGCGGCTGTGTTGATGTCGGGCTGCGTGGTCGCGCCGCCCTACCGCCAGGTGGTCTACCAGAGCCCGCCCATCTATACCCAGCCAGCGCCCGTGTACACCCAAGGCGCGCCGGTGGTGGTGCAACCGGGCTACCCGCAACAGCAGCAAGTGGTGGTCTACCAAGACCCCCCGCCACCGCAGGTTGAAGTGGTGGGCGTAGCCCCTGCGCCAGGCTATTTTTGGGTCGGCGGTGTGTGGCTGTGGCAGGCCAACCGCCACGTGTGGTCGCCGGGCCGCTGGGAAGCCCCACGTGCTGGCCAGGTCTATGTACCCCACCAATGGGTGCGGGGCAACGGCGGCGGCTGGCGCATGAACGGCGGCTATTGGAGGCATTAAAGGCCCTCCAAAGCCCTTGCAAGGGCTTTAAGCCCCGCTGTATTCCCAGTTTCTCTTGGCTCCGAGTACTGCATTAGGGTACTCGGCCTTGCCCCGGCTGCCGTTGTAGCGGCCCAGGGTCATGAACACGTCGCCCTTCTCGCGGTCCAGGTAGTGGCGCAAGATCACACAGCCAAAGCGCAAATTGGTTTGCATGTGGAAGAGCTTGGACGCGTCGCCGTCGCCGATGACCCGCGTCCAAAAAGGCATCACCTGCATGTAGCCACGTGCTCCCACGCTGCTGATGGCGTGTTTGCGGAAATTGCTCTCGACCTGGACCAAGCCCAGCACCAGGGCCACGTCGAGCCCGGCGCGCTTGCTCTCGTACCAAACGGTTTGCAAAAATTCTTTGCGCAGCTGCCACTCGGGCGTTTTCTTCTTCAGGCGCTCGCTCATGGTCCCGAGCCAGCGCAAATAGGCCAGGCGCGCATCGGTGCTGGCAAACTCGGGCACTGGCGGCGCACTATTGGCAATGGCCGAGCTGAGCGCACCGCGCACCGCGTCGGCCAGCGGCTCTTCAAGCTGCCCGCCAGCCTGCGCTTGCTCTGAAAATAATAGCTGTGCAAGCACAGCTGGTAAGCCTTTCAGGCATTTTCTGCGTGATATCACGGCTTATGCAACCCGTCTTGTTGCAAGCGCATAAGGCTGCGCTCAGGCTTGCACTGCACTGGGCACAGCGGTGGCCAAGCGCTGCAGCAAATGCGCGGCAATCTCGCCCACGGCCAGCTTGGTGGCAGCAGCGTCGCGGCGGTGTTGGTACTCGACCATGCCTTCTTTCAAAGCCCGGTCGCCAATGGTCACGCGGTGGGGCACGCCGATCAATTCCCACTCGGCAAACATGATGCCGGGGCGCTCGTTGCGGTCGTCCAAAATCACGTCCGCGCCTGCGGTCATCAACTCGGCGTAGAGCTGGTCGGCAGCGGCTTTCACCCCGGGGAAGCGGTCGGGGCTGATGGGGCAGAGCACCACGGTGAAGGGGGCGATGGCGTCGGGCCAGATAATGCCGCGCGCGTCGTGGTTTTGCTCGATGGCGGCAGCCGGTAGGCGGGTGATGCCAATGCCGTAGCAACCCATTTCAAAATGCTTGGGCTTGCCGTCGAGGTCTAAAAACGTAGCGTTCATGGCCTGGCTGTACTTGGTGCCCAGGTAGAACACATGGCCGACTTCAATGCCGCGCTCAATCGCCAGCAGGCCCTTGCCGTCGGGCGAGGCGTCGCCTGCCACGATGTTGCGGATGTCGGCCACCACATCGGGTTCGGGCAGGTCGCGACCCCAGTTCACGCCGGTGAGGTGGAAGTCCCACTCGTTAGCGCCGCAAACCCAGTCGCTCATGGCGGCGACTTCGCGGTCAGCTACTATTTTGATAGCTTCTAACGTAGACAGGGGGCCGAGGTAGCCGGGTTTGCAGCCAAAATGCACCTCAATCTCCGGCACCGTAGCAAAGCGAAAGCCTGCGTCCAGGCCCGGCACTTTGGCGGCCTTGATTTCGTTCAACGAATGGTCGCCGCGCACCAGCAGCAGCCAAACCTGGCTCTTCACCACTTCGCCTTTGTCGTTCAACTGGTCGGTGGCCAGCACCAAAGATTTGACGGTGCGCTGCAAGGAAATGCATAGCAACTCGGCAACGTCTTCGCAAGTACTTTTGCCTGGAGTTGCTACTTTTTTCATAGCATCTTTCGCAGGCTGGCGTTGGCTTGGCGCGGCAGAAGTGGCTTTTTCCATGTTGGCGGCGTAGTCGCTTTGCGGGCAATAGACGATGGCATCTTCACCCGTTTCGGCAATCACTTGAAACTCTTCGCTGGCGTCGCCGCCAATTGCGCCGCTATCTGCCGCTACGGCACGGTAGCGCAAGCCAAAGCGGTCAAAAATTTTGCGGTAGGCGTCGGCCATCACCTGGTAGCTGGCCTTGGCCGCTTCGGGGGAGCGGTCGAAGCTGTAGGCGTCTTTCATGGTGAACTCGCGGCCACGCATCAGGCCAAAGCGCGGGCGGCGCTCGTCGCGAAACTTGGTTTGAATTTGGTAAAAGTTTTTGGGCAGTTGCTTGTAGCTACGCAGCTCTTGCCGCGCAATGTCGGTCACCGCCTCTTCGCTGGTGGGCTGGACGATGAAGTCCCGACCGTGGCGGTCTTTGATGCGCAGCAGCTCAGGGCCATTACTGGTGAAACGGCCCGTCTCTTGCCACAGTTCAGCGGGTTGCACGACCGGCATAGTGAGTTCCACAGCGCCAGCACGGTTCATTTCTTCGCGCACGATAGCTTCGACCTTGCGAATGACGCGCAGGCCCATGGGCATGTAGTTGTAAATGCCAGCGCCGAGTTTTTTGATCAGCCCCGCGCGCATCATCAGTTGGTGGCTGGCCACTTCAGCGTCGGCGGGGGCTTCTTTGAGCGTGGAAATAAAGAACTGAGAGGCTTTCATAGGGCGATGTTTTTTGCAAGTGGGGCTTAGCCCCTTGTAACGGTGCACGCAGGCTGTGCATAATGGTTTCAGTGAAATGAATTTGAGGTTTGATTATGCTTGACCGCGACGGCTTTAGGCCGAACGTCGGCATCATCTTGCTCAACCAGAAAAACCAGGTGTTCTGGGGTAAACGCATACGTACCCACAGCTGGCAGTTTCCACAGGGTGGCATTGACCGAGGTGAAAGCCCCGAGCAGGCCATGCTGCGTGAGCTGCAAGAAGAAGTGGGGCTCCTACCGGAGCATGTACGCGTTGTGGCCCGCACCCGTGACTGGTTGCGCTATGAGGTGCCTGACCGCTACATACGGCGCGATGCGCGGGGCCATTACAAAGGCCAAAAACAGATCTGGTTCTTGCTGGAGCTGATCGGTCACGACTGGGATTTAAACCTGCGTGCAACTGACCATCCCGAGTTTGATGCCTGGCGCTGGAACGACTACTGGGTGCCGCTCGACATGGTGGTGGAATTTAAACGTGGCGTCTACGAGATGGCTTTAACCGAGCTGTCGCGGTATTTGCCGCGCCATGAGCAGCGCGGTCGTTACCTTCGCACGGGAATGCGCGCGCACGTCGACGAAGGCCATGAAGACTACCACGCGGGCGCGCCAGGTGCAGGTTTTGAGTTGCCCCCAGGGGCCAGCTTTGACCCCGACCCCAACACCGCCTGCCACGCCTACCCGGTAGACCTGGAGCTGGGCGACAAGCGCCTGAGCAGCTAAGGCTGGTGCCTTGCCTTGCGGGCCCGTGTGCTGACTGCGAGGCACGGGGCTGCTGGCACAAGGCTCCAGGCGCTGGGTTTATTTGGCCAAGACCAAATTGGTTCGGTGCAGCATTTCGCTCTCGCCGGTGTAGCCCAGCAATTTTTCAAATTCTGCCGAGGGTTTGCGGCAAATGAGTCGGGCTTCGGCGCTGGAGTAATTGGCCAGGCCGCGCGCGATTTCTAGGCCTTGGCTGTTGCGCACCGCGATCACGTCACCGCGTGAGAACTCACCTTCAATGGCCGTCATGCCAATCGGCAGCAGGCTCTTGCCTTCGCTCTGCAGCTTGGCGGCGGCGCCATCATCTACCACCACCGCGCCGCGCAACTGCAAGTGATCGGCCATCCATTGTTTGCGGGCTTGGTTTTTTTGCGTGGAGGCCAAGAGCAAGGTACCAATGCGTTCGCCCTGGGCCAAGCGCAGCAAGGCATCGGGTTCGCGGCCCCAGGCGATGACGGTGCAAGCGCCCGAGCCTGCCGCACGCTTGGCAGCCAAAATTTTGGTGATCATGCCGCCCTTGCCAATGCTGGAGCCTGCGCCACCGGCCATGGCTTCAAGCGCGGGGTCGCCCGCTACGGCTTGATCGACAAAGCGGGCAGCCGGGTCTTTGCGCGGATCGGCTGCATACAAACCGCGTTGGTCGGTCAAAATGACCAGGGCATCGGCCTCGACCAGGTTGGCCACCAACGCACCCAGGGTGTCGTTGTCGCCGAATTTGATTTCGTCGTTGACCACGGTGTCGTTCTCGTTGATGACCGGCACCACCCCCAGTTGCAGCAAGGTCAACAAAGTAGAGCGAGCATTGAGGTAGCGCTCACGGTCGGCCAGGTCAGCATGGGTGAGCAGCACCTGGGCGCTGCCAACACCGCTCTCGCGCAGCTTGGTTTCGTACATTTGCGCCAAACCCATCTGGCCCACGGCAGCGGCGGCTTGCAGCTCGTGAATGGCCTTGGGGCGCTGTGTCCAGCCCAGGCGCTTCATGCCCTCGGCTATGGCACCACTGGACACCATGATGACTTCGCGCGGCCCCCCCGGCACCGTGCCTTGGGCCAGAGCTGCCAACTGGCGACACCATTGCCCAATGGCTTGCTCGTCTAAGCCTCGGCCTTCGTTGGTGACCAAGCTAGAGCCCACTTTGACCACAATGCGGCGCGCTTGCGCCAGCACCGTCGGCAAGCCAGGCTCGCTGGCGTTTTGGCTGCCGGGTTCGCTCATACGAAGCGGGGGTCTACGATGGGCGCGGGAGCCTGCTCGGCAATTTGCACGCCATGTACATGCTCGTAAATGGCGCGGATGAGCTTTTCACAGCCCTCACGCGTGAGCGCAGAAATTTCAAACACCGGGCCCTTGTAGCGCAGGCGTTTCACAAAGTCTTTGACCAAGGCCGCGCGTTCTTCCAAAGGCACCATGTCGAGCTTGTTGAGCACCAACCAACGCGGTTTTTTGTGCAGGCCTTCGTCATATTTTTTCAGCTCGCCCACAATGGCTTTGGCTTGGGTAACCGGGTCTACACCGGTGTCAAACGGCGCTGCGTCGATGATGTGCAGCAGCAAGCGCGTGCGCTGCAAATGGCGCAGAAACAAATGCCCCAAACCCGCGCCTTCCGAGGCGCCTTCGATCAAACCGGGTAAGTCGGCCACAACAAAGCTTTGCTCAGGGCCCACGCGCACCACGCCCAAGTTGGGGTGCAAGGTGGTGAAAGGGTAGTCGGCAATGCGCGGGCGGGCGTTGGACACTGCGGTAATGAAGGTGGACTTACCTGCATTGGGCATACCCAATAGGCCCACGTCGGCCAAGACTTTGAGTTCGAGCTTGAGGTTTTTTTTGTCGCCGGGCCAACCGGGTGTTTTTTGCCGCGGCGCGCGGTTGATGGCGCTTTTGAAGCGCATATTGCCAAAACCACCATCGCCGCCCTTGGCGATCATGATTTGTTGGCCAGGTTCGAGCAATTCGTAGAGCACTTCACCGGTTTCTACGTCGGTGATGATGGTGCCAACCGGCATTTTGAGGACAATGTCTTCGCCCATAGCACCGAACATGTCTGAGCCCATACCGTGCTCGCCGCGCTGGGCCTCGTGGCGGCGCGAATAGCGAAAGTCCACCAAGGTGTTGAGGTTGGCATCGGCCAAAGCGAACACATGCCCGCCACGACCACCGTCACCACCGTTGGGGCCGCCAAACTCTTTGTACTTTTCATGCCGAAACGAGACGCAGCCATTGCCGCCATCACCCGCAGCAATGTCGATAAAGGCTTCGTCAACGAACTTCATAATGGGCCTAGTATAAAAAACAAAGCCCCGACGAGTCGGGGCTTCGATGTGGTATCGAAGTAAAAACTTACGCCGGAACCACGCTCACCGTGTGCTTGTTTAGCGCACCTTTGATGGCAAAGCTCACATGGCCTGGTGCCGTAGCAAACAGGGTGTGGTCTTTGCCGATGCCGACATTGGTGCCGGGGTGGAACTTGGTGCCGCGTTGACGCACAATGATCGCTCCTGCGCTGATCAATTGGCCGCCAAAGGTTTTTACACCTAGCATTTTGGGCTGCGAATCGCGCCCGTTACGCGTAGAGCCGCCGCCTTTTTTCTGTGCCATGCCAAATGCTCCTTAGCCGTTGATGGAAGCAATCATCAGTTCAGTGAACTGCTGACGATGCCCCTGGCGTTTTTGATAATGCTTGCGACGGCGCATTTTGAAGATGCGCACTTTGTCGTGCAAACCATGCGCCACAACCGTGGCTTTTACAGTAGCGCCGGACACCAGGGGTGTACCGATCCTGATCTCAGCGCCGTTGCCGACAGCCAAAACTTGATCGATCACAATTTCCTGGCCTACGTCCGCAGCAATCTGTTCTACTTTAATTTTTTCACCAGCAGCAACTTTGTATTGTTTGCCACCGGTTTTTATGACCGCGTACATGTTGACCTCTTGAAATAACTCCGCGAACGAAATTTCGGCAGAGCCTGCAATTATAGCGTGTACGACTTGAATTGTCATTAGCTCTGCCAAACCCCCAAAAAACGCCGTCGCGTACTTCCTATAATCGACCATGCATCGCGTCTGCGGTGCAAGCTTTATTCCCTTGGCCTACTTAAACTTTGTGACCGTTAACTCCACTAGCACCACAGCCGCTCTAGCGCTCATTGCACCCGATATGCAGGAGGTCGATAGTGTCATTACCCAGCGGCTGAACACCGGTGTGCCTTTGGTTGCCGAGGTTTCTCGCTACATCATCGCTGCGGGTGGCAAACGCTTGCGCCCGGCCTTGCTCTTGCTAATGTGTGGTGCGCTGGGTTACCAAGAATCGACGCGTTTTCGCCTTGCCGCTGTGGTGGAATTTATCCACACCGCCACCCTGCTACACGATGATGTCGTGGACGAATCGACCTTGCGTCGAGGCCGGGCTACTGCCAATGAAGCCTTTGGCAACCCTGCCAGTGTGCTAGTGGGTGATTTTTTGTATTCACGTGCCTTCCAAATGATGGTCGATGTGGGCAGTATGCGGGTGATGGAAATTTTGGCGGAAACGACCAATACCATTGCCGAGGGCGAAGTGCTGCAACTCATGAATATGCACGACGCCTCGTTGGACGAGCAGGCCTATATGCGGGTGATTCGCTCCAAAACCGCCAAACTCTTTGAGGCCAGCACGCGTTTGGCGGCAGTACTTGCTAATGCCAATACAGAGCAAGAGGAGCAATGCGCCACCTACGGACAGGCGCTGGGTACCGCCTTCCAGGTGATCGACGATGTGCTGGACTACGACGGCAGCGCAGCCGTGATGGGCAAAAATTTAGGCGACGACCTGCGTGAAGGCAAGGTGACCTTGCCGCTGATCATCGCTATGCAACGCAGCAACCCACAACAAGCCGGCTTGATTCGCAAGGCCATAGAAACCGGGGCCAGCGAGCAATTGAATACCGTTTTGCAGATCATCCAAGAAACCGGCGCATTGCAGGCGACCCGAGCCGCAGCAGCGGCTGAGGCGCAGCGCGCCATGACAGCGATTACCCATTTACCCACGAACCCCTACACCCAGGCCTTGCTACAATTGGCAGCACAGCTACTGGAGCGCCAGAGTTGAGCCTGGGCTTAACCTGGCGCCCCTACCGTCGGGGTGTAGCTTAGCCTGGTAGAGCGCTACGTTCGGGACGTAGAGGCCGGAGGTTCGAATCCTCTCACCCCGACCACCGATGCAATTTTGTTTACACCGCAGGGACTATCAGCGATGATGTGCAGGCAATCCCATAGTACATTTACTGCAATATGGCCGCTGTAGATACCCCCGTCAACAATTCATCCCCCATCGCACTCCCAGGTCTTGGACGTGCGCTCGTCATGGCGGGCAAGCTCGGGCAAAAGTCCGCTGAAGAGCTATTTCGCAAAGCGCAAACCGGACGCACCAGCTTTATTGCTGAATTGACCGGCTCTGGTGTGGTATCAGCAGCCGATTTGGCGCACACCATGTCGCAGGCTTTTGCCGCCCCTCTACTGGATTTAGATGCCGTGGACGTGCAGCGCCTGCCCAAAGGCCTGCTCGACACCAAAATTTGCCAAGCCTACAAAATTGTGGTTCTGAGCAAGCGCGGTAACCGCTTACTCGCCGCTACCGCCGACCCATCCGATCAAGAAGCCACAGAAAAAATTAAATTTTCCACCCAATTGAGTGTGGATTGGGTCATTGCTGAATACGACAAACTCAGCAAGCTCGTCGTTGATGCTGCGACGAGTGCCTCAGAGGCCATGGACAACATCATCGGCGAAGATTTTGAATTTGACGAGACCTCTGCTGATGCCGCCGTAAACGACAGCAATGAAGCTGCTATCGCCGAAGTAGAAGACGCCCCTGTCGTCAAGTTCTTGCACAAAATGCTGCTCGATGCTTTTGGTATGCGCGCCTCTGATTTGCATTTCGAGCCCTACGAGCACAACTACCGCGTCCGCTTTCGCATTGATGGTGAATTGCGTGAAATTGCCTCGCCGCCGATTGGCATTAAAGACAAGCTAGCTTCGCGCATCAAAGTAATTTCGCGCATGGACATCTCTGAAAAGCGGGTGCCCCAAGACGGCAAAATGAAATTGAAAATTGGGCCTGATCGGGTCATTGATTTTCGTGTCAGCACCCTGCCCACGCTATTTGGCGAAAAAATTGTAATCCGCATTTTGGACCCAAGCAGCGCCAAACTGGGCATTGACGCACTAGGCTATGAGCCAGAAGAAAAAGCACGCCTTTTAGAGGCCGTGCAACGCCCTTACGGCATGGTTTTGGTGACAGGACCTACCGGCTCGGGCAAGACAGTTTCGCTCTATACCTGTTTGAATCTGCTGAACAAACCGGGGGTGAATATTTCCACCGCAGAAGACCCTTCAGAAATCAATTTGCCTGGGGTTAATCAGGTTAACGTGAACGACAAGGCGGGACTTACCTTTGCGGCCGCGCTGAAATCGTTTCTGCGCCAAGATCCAGACATCATCATGGTCGGTGAGATACGCGACCTGGAAACAGCCGACATTTCCATCAAGGCTGCGCAAACCGGGCACTTGGTGCTGTCCACCTTGCACACCAACGACGCACCCACTACGCTTACGCGCATGCGCAATATGGGCATTGCACCTTTCAATATTGCTTCCAGTGTCATATTGATTACGGCGCAGCGTTTAGCGCGGCGCCTGTGCCTCAACTGCAAGCAAGCCATGGAAGTACCGCGCGAGTCGCTTGTGGATGCGGGCTTTAATGAGGACGACCTCGATGGCAGTTGGACACCCTACCGGCCGGTAGGATGTTCGATGTGCAACAACGGCTACAAAGGCCGCGTTGGCATTTACCAAGTCATGCCCATTACCGATGAAATTCAACGCATCATCTTGCGTGACGGCAGCTCCATGGAAATTGCCGCACAAGCCAAACTGGAGGGCGTACGCAGTCTGCGCGACTCGGGTTTGCACAAAGTCAAAATGGGTATGACTTCTTTAGAAGAAGTTTTGAGTTGCACCAACGTATGAACCACCTTCTCTGCGCCGCTTAAGGAGCACACGCGACCATGGCAACTGCTGCATCCAAAGACATTAAAGAATTCGTTTTCGAGTGGGAAGGCAAAGACCGCAACGGCAAAATTGTGCGTGGCGAGATTCGTGCGGCAGGCGAAAATGCCGTGCAAGCGGCCTTGCGCAGGCAAGGTGTCTTGGCTGGGAAAATCAAAAAGCGGCGCAGCCGCTCTGGCAAACGTATCAAGCCTAAAGACATGGCCATCTTTACGCGCCAACTGGCCACCATGATGAAGGCAGGCGTGCCGTTGCTGCAGTCATTTGATATTGTGGGCCGAGGCAATACCAACCCTAGCGTCACCAAACTGCTCAATGACATTCGCCAAGATGTCGAAACCGGAACCTCGCTGTCTGCCGCGTTTCGTAAATTCCCCATGTATTTCGACAACCTGTATTGCAATCTGGTCGAAGCTGGTGAAGCCGCAGGTATCTTGGAGCAATTACTCGATCGCCTCGCGGTTTACATGGAAAAAACCGAGGCCATTAAATCCAAAATCAAATCGGCTTTGATGTACCCCATCGCCGTGTTGGTGGTGGCTTTTGTGGTGGTGACCGTGATCATGATCTTCGTGATCCCAGCCTTCAAAGAGGTGTTTTCATCCTTCGGAGC
>CANFOR010000069.1 GCA_947448675.1 Betaproteobacteria bacterium | reverse complement strand
GCGCATTTCAATTTCATCACCACGCGGGTTGCGGGTTTTGATACGCCCGTCTTGCGGGCGGCGTTTTTCGACCACGTCCATGCGGCCCAAAAGCTTGATGCGCGCCGTCATGGCGTTCATCACTGTGGGAGGCATTTGGTAGACCGGGTGCAGAACGCCGTCGATGCGAAAGCGGATCACGCCCTGCTCGCGCCGGGGCTCTAGGTGGATGTCGCTGGCGCGCTGGTCAAAGGCGTATTGCCAGAGCCAGTCCACCACCTGCACTACGCCTTGGTCATTGGCGTCCAGCGCCTTGTTTCCCTTGCCCAACTCGACCAATTGCTCGAAGCTGGCCGCCCCCGCATTGCCGCCGGCTTTGGCCGCCGCGCGCACTGACTTGGCCAGCGCATAAAACTCAGCGGTGTAGCGGTGAATGTCCACCGGGTTGGCCACCACCACGCGCACTTTGCGGCGCGACTGGCGCTCGACTTCGGCCACCCAGTCGCTGATAAAGGGCTCGGCCGTGGCCACCACCACCTCCAGGGGCGTGACCTGCACCGGCAGCACCTTGTGGCGCTCGGCATAGGCGGCGCTCATGGTGTCAGCCACCTTGCCCACGTCCACCTTGAGCGGGTCGATGCGCAGGTAGTCCATGCCCGCCTTACCGGCCAGGTATTGGGTCAGGGTTTCGATGTCGAGCGGCTTGGTGTCGTTGATGCGCTGCATGGCCACATTGGCCAGCCGCACCAGCGGGTTTTGCACGCTCTCGGCCTGCGAACAGCGGGCCATGGTGCGCGCCGCTTCGGTGGCCGAAATCACGCTGTCTTCGGCCAACCACTCGACCACGCGCCGCCAATCGACCGGGCCCATGTAGGGGGTTTTAAGGGCCGTGGTGGCGGCTTGCGGTGGGCGGGTATTGGGGAGTACGGCGTTCATGGGAATACGGGTTTAAACACCTTCAGCCATTTGGCTGCGGGCAAGTCACAGCGAGTGTGGATGCTTTCTGCCCTTTCGGCAAGCTGCGCGCGCGTCGGGCGACTGGTTTGGCGCTGGGCTAGTACCACCGTATTACCCTCGCGCGTCGGTTTAAACGCCCACAGCGCCTGTTCGCCAAAAGCGCTGGCCATGCTCTCTAGACTGCGTGCATAGCTGGCATTGCGGCCAAACAGGTTCACCACCATGCAACCGTCTTCTGTCAGCAGGGCGCGGCAATGCGCATAAAAGTCGGCATTGTCGAGCACCGGGGCGGCAGCTTCGTGGTCATACAGGTCCACCTGCAAAGCATCTACCGTACCCAGCCACTGCGGCTTTGCAATTTCCACTGCCGCATCGGCCAGCACCACGCTCAGGCGCGCGTCGTCGGGTGGCAGCTTGAACCAGCCCCGACACGCGGCCTCGACCTGTGGGTTGATCTCGATCGCCGTGCTGCGCATGCGTAGGCGCTTGTAGCAAAACTTGGTCAGGCTCGCCGCGCCCAAACCCAGTTGCATGGCGTGGCGCTTGGCTACGCTGGCGGGCTCGACAAACAACAACCAAGCCATCATGCGCTGCACGTATTCCAGCTCAATGGCAAAGGGCTCGTCCAGCAGCATGGTGCCTTGCACCCACTCGGTGCCCAGGTGCAAGGCGCGCACGCCAGCGTATTCTGAGAAATTGACTTCGGGCAGGTCGAGGGGGGGTGTTTTTTTGCGCGGCATCATGTTTGCGGGCTAAGCCACAGCCACTTCACGAATCAGGCATTCGGCAGAAATGCCCAGGCTGGCATTCAAACGGCGCACCATGGCCAAGCTCAAAGGACGCTTGCGGTTGAGCACCTCGTAGACCCGATTTAAGCCGCCAATCATGGGTTGCAGGTCTTTGGCACTCAAACCCTGTTGCTCCATGCGAAAGCGAATGGCTTCAATCGGGTCGGGCAGCTCAACGGGGTAATGCTTTGCCTCGTAAGCCTGCACCAGCGCACCCAGCACCTCTAGGCGATCTCCCTCGGGCGAACCACGCTTGGGGTCGGCATCGACCAAGGCGGAAACTTGCCTGAGGGCCACTTGATAGTCGGCCTTGGTGCGAATGGGGCGAATGGGGTGAACTTGCATGGCGAACTCCTTCAAACTTGCTCTACCGTGTTGGCATCTACTGCGTCGTATTCTGCATGGGTGCCAATGAACTTGACGTAGGCAAAACCCAGCTTATAGGCCACGGCAACGATCAAACGGTATTCGTTGCCCTTGAGGTTGAACACCACCCGGCGGTGCTTCAAAATACTGGCACTGGCGTACTGCGCCTTGATGTCGGCAGGCTGCGTCCACCGGGCCTTGCGTACCTCGTTACACCAAGCCAGCACCGACTGCTTGGCATCCGGGTGCATCACAGTAAAGCGCAGCAGCGGCGGGAGGGAAACCAAATGCATGCACGCATTGTAGTCCCGTATTGGGACTACAACAACAAATATTGGTTGCTATTGACGCAAACATGCTGCTCGCCCTAAAACGACCGCCTCATCGTGCCTGCAGTGCTGCGACGCGCACTATAAAATTTATAGCTGTCAACGCATATCTGGCGCGCTTTTCAAGGCATTTAATCTATAAAAATCGGCTTGAAATTGCGCTATTCAGCGCGTCATGCGCCAACGCCACCAGCTGCTCAGGCCATCGACCAGAGCCACCAGCAAGAGCATGGCCAGCAGCACGGAGCTGGTCTCGCGCATTTGGAACAGGCCCATGTGAAAGGCCAGCATTTGGCCCAGGCCACCGGCCCCCACCACGCCGAGCACAGCGGCAGCGCGGATGTTGTTCTCCCAGCGGTAGAGGCTGTAGCTCATCAGCTGGGGCAGTATTTGTGGCAGCGTGGCGTAGAGCATGGTGCGCAGCGTGCCGACCCCGCGCACACGCAGCGCAAAGGCCGGGCCTGCGGGCGCGTTCTCTAAGGCCTCGGCAAACAAGCGGCCCAGCACCCCGCTGGTGTGCAGGGCCAGGGCCAGGGTGCCCGCAAAGGGGCCCAGGCCTGCGGCAATCAGCAGCAGGCTGGCCCAGACCAGCTCGGGGATGCTGCGCAGCGCGTTGAGCAGCAAGCGCGTGGGGCCGCGCCACCATGCACGCTCTGGTGCGCGGCTTTGTGCCCCAGCTAACACGCTATCTTGCGCACGCTTTTGCACAAGCAGTTGCGCAAAGTTTTTGCTCGCGGGCAGGGCCAAGGCCAAGCCGATCAGGGCCGCCAGCGCCGTGCCCACGGCCGACATGGCCAGCGTCTCTAGCGTGGCCGCGAGCAGCTTGCGCAAAAAGCCCGCGTCGAGTTGCGGGCTCATCAACTCCGCCACAAAGCGGCCCATGCTGCGCAACGCGCTCGGCGATGCAAAGCGCGCCCATTGCAGGTCGAGCGTGGCAAAACTGGCCACCACCAAAAGCAGCAGGCCCAGACTGAACCAGCACACCTTGCAGCGCCCATGCCAGCGCGCAGGCGCTTGCAAACGCTGCGCTGCGGCAGCGCGCGCCAGGCTGCTGGGCATTTGGCTGGGGCTTGGCGCAGGCCTCATGCCAATGCCCTGCGCAAGAAGGCGCTGGCTTGGTCGGCCAGCCACACCAGGGCCATAAAAACCAAGAGTATGGTGGCTACTTCAGAGCCGTTGAACATCTTCATCGAGCCGTCCATCAACTGGCCCAGGCCACCCGCGCCGACAAAGCCCAGCACGGCAGAAGAGCGAATCGCGCACTCCCAGCGGTAGACGGTGTAGCTGCACAGTTCGGTGGCGTTTTGCGGCAGCAGTGCATAGCAAAAGGCTTGCATGCGCCCGGCACCGTTGCGCAGCAGGGCTTGGGTGGGCGCGCGCTCGCCGGACTCTAAAATTTCGGCGTACACCTTGCCCAGCATGCCCGCATAGGTGAGCGCAATGGCCAGCACGCCTGATGTCGGCCCCAGGCCCACCACCCGCACAAACACCAGGGCCCAGATCAGCTCGGGCACGCTGCGCAAGACCAAGAGCAGGCCGCGCAAAAACCAACGCAGCGCCAGCGGTCCACGCGCCATGCGCCCCGTGAGCGCCGACAGCGACAGCACCTGCACCGACAGCAAGGCCAGCGGCACCGCCAACAGCAGGGCCAGCGCAATGCCCGCCGTGGCCATGGCCACCGTGCGCCAAGTTTCATGCAGCACCAGGGCCAAAAATCCAGGCTCTAACTTGGGCGGAAAAAAGTCGCTGACAAAACGCCAAGCGGGCTTCAAGCTACCGGGCTCTAGCAGCACCCAGGGCTTGAACTCGCACAGCACCAGCAAGGGCCAACTCAGCAGCGCCAAGAACACCAACCAAAACACGCGGCCTTGGCGGGCGGGGTCGTACAGACGCGCTAGCGGCATTGCATCAGCACTGGTGCGCTGGGCGCAGACAAGTCGTCTGCAGTGCCGAGCTGCGCGTGCAGCTCTTCAGGGTGCTG
The DNA here is from genome assembly GCA_947448675.1 of Betaproteobacteria bacterium. Taxonomy (GTDB): domain Bacteria; phylum Pseudomonadota; class Gammaproteobacteria; order Burkholderiales; family Burkholderiaceae_C; genus CANFOR01. Next base: position 7,588 of record CANFOR010000069.1, on the reverse strand, counting down.
AGCGTAGAGCGCCTGCAAATGCGCGGGGCTGACCTGGCTAGCGGGCAGGTCAAACTGCAGCTCGCCGTTCTTCAAACCCAGGATGCGCGGAAAGTGCTGCAGCGCCATCTCGACATGGTGCAGGCTGGCCACCAAAGTCGCGCCGTTGGCTCGCGCATGCGTGCAGAGCGAAGCCATGGCCTGGCGCGCGCTGCGCGGGTCGAGCGCAGAGAGCGGCTCGTCAATCAGCAGCAGCTGCGCGTTGGCCACCAAGGCGCGCGCCAAACCCACGCGCTGGCGCTCGCCACCCGAGAGCCTGTCAACCCGTTCAAAGAGTTTGCTGCTGGCGTCAAAACGCTCCAGCGCGGCGTCGGCCAAAGCAATGTGCGCTGCACTCGGCGCAAGCAAACTGGTCACACTGCGCCACAGGCCCATGGCGGGCAAGCAGCCCGCCAACACCGCCGTAACGACGCGCTGGCGCGGCGGCAGCGGCGGCGCCTGGGGCGCCAAGAAAATCTGCGTGCGCAAACGCTGCAAAGCAGGCGGCGGCAAAGCCCAAGGGTTCAAGCCTTGCAATTGCAACTGGCCCAGCGCAGGCTGCAGCGCGCAGGCCAGCAGATGCAAGAGCGTGGTCTTGCCCGCGCCCGAGGGGCCAATAACGGCCACCTGCTCGCCCGGCGCAAGCGCCAAGCTCATGGGCTGCAAGGCCAAACGCGCGCCCAGCGTCGCCGCCGGGTGCTGCGCAGCACAGGCTTGCAAGACCACATTCATAGGGTAAAAATGCGGCTAAGGCGCATGGAATATGCGTAAGCAGCTATAAAAATAGGAGCCATTAGGGCTTCTGCAACTTGCTGCGCTGTGTAGGAAGCGAGACGCAGCAGAGTGTGGAAAAACTTCATGGGGAGATTATCGCGCGAGTGCAAGGGTTTAAAGTGCAGTGCCGTTTTAAGGCTCAGCGCCCAAACAAACTGAACTCGACACAGCTAGGCTCCAACTGCGTTCTTTCACAATGGCTGATGCAAGCGAAATGCAAGGCTTGGCCCGCAACCCCGCCTCGGCCAGGGTCATGCATAAAGTGCAGACGCAGCCTGAGGGACGGCTGGTTCAGCACACCCTCAAACAGGCGCCCTACTTCAACAGCCCCGCGCTGCGCGCCGCCGTTTCAATGCCTTGGTAGTTGCTGGCTTTGGTGGGCACGAAGCGGGTGGCGCGTTGCAGTTCTAAAATTTCTTTTCCCTCGGGCGTATTTTTGTTCAGCTCTAAAAAGGCTTTGGTGATTTTGTCTTTCAGCGCAGCGGGCATGTCGGCGTGCACCGTCCAGTTGTAGTCAAAGTAGGTGGGCGTGGTGTAGAACACGCGCACTTGGTTGGTGTCTACTTTTTTGTCGGCCACGAACTTTTCCCACACCGAGATGTTGAGCGCACCGGCTTCTACTTTGCCTGCGGCCACGGCGGTAATGGTGGCGTCGTGTGCGCCGCTGTAGGCCACGCGCTTGAGGTCTTTGTCGGGGTCGATTTTGGCCTCTAGCAAGTAGCTGCGCGGCATCAGGTGGCCCGAGGTGCTGGACTGCGAGCCAAAGCTCAAGTTTTTGCCTTTGAGGTCGACCAAAGTTTTGATGCTCGGGTCGCTGGTGATGAAGACGGAGCGAAACTTTTCGTCTTCTTCGCGCTGCACCAGGGGCACAGCTTTGCCGCCCGAGCGCACATTGGCCTGCACAAAAGTAAAGCCGCCAAACCAGGCCAGGTCTACCTGCTTATTGGCCAGCGCCTCGACAGACGCGGCGTAGTCGGTTACCGGCGTGTATTCAACCTTCATGCCCAGCTTGGCTTCGAGGTATTTCACCAAAGGCCCGGCCTTGCGCGCCAACTCGGTGGGCGACTCGTCGGGGATGGCGGTGATGCGCAGCACCTGTTGTGCGTGGGCGCTAGCGCTCAGGGCCAAGACTGCGCTCAGGGCGATGGCTTGGAGGCGGCGGGTAAAGGCTGAAGGTGTCACGGGGAACTCCGAAGGTGGTTGCTAATGGGCTGCTGAAATGCCTAGGGCTGTATTACAACGCGAAATGCTTTGCTGCGGTTTTTTTGGGCTGCTTTGCTGGTCTCACCTTGTGTGCATTTGAGGGCTTGCTTGCGCTATGCGCTGCGGCTTGCCGAGCGCGCCGGGTGATGGTTGGCGCTGAAACGCTATAAATCCAATAAACGGCAGCTGCGAAAACCGGCAAAAATATCGTTGCGCTCGGGTGTGAAAAAGTTACGGTAGCGCGGGTGGGCCATGCGTGGCGCAGTGGCGTTGCAGGCGCCTTTGAGCACCCTGCGGCTGTTGAACCAGGGCGCGGAATAGTCGGCGTAGGGGTGGGGCACAAAGCCGGGGTAGGCGGTGAAGGGGCTGGACGTCCACTCCCAAACGCTACCCCAGGCAAAGCCTGCTTGTGCGAGGGCGGCGCATTCCCATTGGGCTTCGCTGGGCAGGCTGCGACCCGCCCAGTGGCACCAGGCGGTGGCCTCGTGGTGACTGATGTGTACGGCGCTCGCATTCAAGTCGAGTGGCAGCCACTGGCCAAAGCGCTGCGCTTCGTAGCCGCTGGGCGTGTCGGCGCGGCGCACATAGCGCGGCAACGCGGCGGGTTGGCTGGCCAGGTACTGCTGCCAGCTGACGGGAGCGCTGTCGATCTCAAAGCCTGGTAGTTCAACTGTATGGCCTTGCAGCTCGTTGTCGAAGGCAAAGCCAGCGCCTTGCCAGCCCATGCGCCAGGTTTGCGCAGCTATTTGCAGAGGCATTTGTGAAGAAAATGGGTCTGCAGCGCGCTTGTAGTCTGCGTAGAGCGCTACAGAAAGACTAGCATCCAACGCAATGCCCAGGCTTTGCGCCATGTAGACGGCGGCTTCCGCGTGCATGTCTTCGTGGAACAAAACCAGGCGGTAAAAGTACAGCGCTGCGTCGCTGTGTTCGCTTGGCTCGGCGCGCTCGAGCAAGGCCAGCGTAGCCTCTAAAACCTCAGCGGCATAGGCGCGGGTGGCGGCGACATCGGGCAGGGGTAGGTGCCAACGGCTGGCGTGCGGCACGTGGCTGGAGTCGTAGAGCGCGTCGGCATGGGCCAAGCGCGAGGCCGCTTTGGGCGCTGCGCCGTCGCAGGCGCTGCCCAAAGCGCGTTGCGGGTTGCGCGCGAGCCAATAGTCTTGAAACCAGGCAAGATGGCCCAGCTCCCACAGCGGCGGGTTGAACTGCGGCGCAAAAGGCACTTGCAACAGCGGGCCCAGTGCCGCGGTGTAGGCGTCGGCAATGGCCAGGGTGCGCGCACGGCTTTCGCGCAGCAAGCGCGCCAATTCGGGCGCACTGGCCGTTCTGGCTTGCAGGGCCTGCAGCGCTTGCCCCGCCTGCGTGGAGTGCTGCGAAAACCATAGCGACGAATTTGCGTTACCCTGCATGCTGTATGAAACCTTCGATCGTGATTGTGAGCCCCGCGCTGGCCGACGCCAACAATGGCAATTGGCAAACCGCGCGCCGTTGGCAGGGCATGCTGCAAGCGCAGGCTGCTGTGCGCATCGTACGCGAATGGCCCGACGCCCTGGCCGCCACGGGCGCGGTGACCGACAGCGCCATGCTGGCCCTGCACGCGCGCCGCTCGGCAGCGTCGATTGCCGCCTGGGCACAGGCGCGTAGCGTGAGCAGCAACGCACCGGGCTTGGCCGTGGTGCTGACCGGCACCGACCTCTACCGCGACATCCACACCGACGCCGCCTCGCAGCGCTCGCTCGAACTGGCGCAGCACTTGGTGCTGCTGCAAGAATGCGCTCCCGCAGGCCTGCCGGCACACTTGCGCAGCAAGGCGCTGGTGATTTTTCAGTCCACCAGCGCGCGGCACATTTTGGTCAAAAGCCCAAAGCAATTTCGCGCCCTGATGGTGGGCCATTTGCGTGCAGAAAAATCGCCACAAACCCTGTTTGCAGCGGCGCATTTACTCAGCGCAGAGCTAGGCATCTGGATCGACCACATTGGCGCGCCCCTCGACGCGGCCCTGGGTGCGCAAGCCCAGGCCACGGCCCTGGCCTGCCCGCAGTACCGCTGGCTCGGTGCGCAGGCGCACGAGGCCACGCGCAAGCGCATCCAGCGCGCACATGTGCTGGTGCATTGCAGCGCCATGGAAGGCGGCGCCCATGTGCTGATGGAAGCGGTGCGCTGCGGCACGCCGGTGCTGTGCTCGCGCATCGACGGCAATGTGGGCATGCTGGGCGCAGACTACGCGGGCTACTTTGCCTGGAACGACGCCGCGCAATTGGCTCACTTGCTGCAGCGCTGCGCCAAACGCGCCGACCCACTCTATGCCCAATTACAAGCACAATGCCGCTTGCGTGCGCCACTGTTTGCGCCCGCAAGCGAACAAGCCGCGCTACAAAAATTGCAGCGCGCATTGCACGCCACGCCTGGCTCAAACCCTATATAACCCAACTTATGCAAAGCCCTCAGCACATCATCGCCCGTGACATCGTTTTGGTGGGCGGCGGCCACAGCCATGTGGGCGTGTTGCGCCGCTTTGCCATGCAACCCGAGCCGGGTGTGCGCTTGACGCTGATTTGCACCGACAGCCACACGCCCTACTCGGGCATGCTGCCCGGCTACGTGGCAGGCCATTACAGCTATGACCAAGTGCACATCGACCTGAACCGCTTGGCGGTGTTTGCCGGTGCGCGTTTGCTGCGCGACGAGGCTGTGGGCATCGACCGCAACGCGGGCACGGTGCTGTGCAAAAACCGCCCGCCCGTGCCTTATGACCAGCTCTCCATCAACATTGGTTCCGCACCGCGCATGCACGACGTAGCCGGTGCTGCAGCGCACGCCGTGCCAGTGAAACCCATTGCGCAGTTCAACCAACGCTGGCTGGCCCTGCTGGCACGCGCCGAACAGCACAGCCAAGGCCCACTGCGCATCGCCGTGGTGGGCGCAGGTGCAGGCGGCGTCGAGCTGCTGCTGGCCATGCAATACCGGCTACGCGCCGTGTTGCAAGCCCAGGGGCGCGACCCGGCGCTGCTGCAGTTCCATTTGCTCAGCGCCCACGGCTGCATCTTGCCCACCCACAACGCGGGCGTGCGCCAACGCTTTGTGCAGGTGCTGCAGCAACGTGGCGTGCAAGTGCATTTGCATGCCGAGGTCACGCACGTGTTGCCCGGGCAATTGCAGTGCGCCAATGGCCTGCAGTTGGCAGTGGACGAAACCATGTGGGTTACGCAAGCCGGTGGCGCAGCCTGGCTGCAGGGCACGGGTTTGGCGCTCGATGGCAATGGCTTCATCTTCGTCAACGACTGCTTGCAAAGCACCACTGACGCGCGTATTTTTGCGGCGGGCGACATCGCCACCATGCAAAACCAGGCTTTGGAGAAAGCCGGTGTGTTTGCCGTGCGTATGGGCCGCCCCCTGGCCGACAACCTGCGCCGCGCGGTGCAGGGCAAGCCGCTGCAGCCCTACCGTCCGCAACGCCGTTGGTTGGCACTCATTAGCACCGGCGACCGCTACGCCATTGCCTCGCGCGGCAAGCTGGGCTTTGCAGGCGCTTGGGTTTGGCGCTGGAAAGACGCGATTGACCAGCGCTTTATGCGCCGGTTCTCCGAGTTTCCTGCAATGGACGCATCGGGCAAAACGCAAAACCCCAGTGGGCCGCAAAACCAATTGGCGCTGAGCAGCGAAGAGTCGCAGCAGGCCATCTCGGCCATTGCCATGCGCTGCGGTGGCTGCGGTGCCAAGGTGGGGGCCAGCGTGCTCTCACGGGCGCTGGGGCAGTTGCAGGTGCTGCAGCGCAACGACGTGTTGGTGGGCCTGCATTCGCCCGACGACGCGGCCGTGGTGCGCGTGCCGCCGGGCAAGGCCATGGTGCACACGGTGGACTTTTTTCGCGCCTTTATCGACGACCCCTATGTGTTTGGCAAGGTCGCGGCCAATCATGCGCTGGGCGATATTTTTGCCATGGGTGGCGAGCCGCAGTCGGCCACGGCCATTGCCACCGTGCCACCGGGCTTAGAGCGCAAGGTCGAAGACCTGTTGCTGCAAATGATGAGCGGCGCAGTTGAGGTGCTGAACGCTGCGGGCTGTGCCTTGGTGGGCGGACACACCGGCGAGGGCAGTGAATTGGCTTTGGGCTTTGCCATCAATGGCTTGATCGACGAGAACATGGCGAGCCTGATGCGCAAGGGCGGCATGCAGGCGGGCGATGTGCTGATGTTGACCAAACCCATGGGCACCGGCACCCTGTTTGCAGCGCAGCCGCGCGGCCTGGCCAAGGGCCGTTGGATCGACGCGGCTTTGCTGTCGATGGTGCAGTCCAACCAAGCCGCGGCGCGCATTGTGCAGGCGCACGGTGCCACGGCCTGCACCGACCTGACCGGCTTTGGCCTGCTGGGGCATTTGGTCGAAATGAGCAAACCCTCGGGCGTAGACGCAGAAATACACTTGAGCGCCCTGCCCTTGCTGGACGGCGCGCAAGAGTGCGTGGCGGCGGGCATTGTCAGCTCGCTGCAGCCCGCCAACGTGCGCCTGCGCCGCGCACTGCGCAACCAAGCCGCCTATGCCCAGCACCCGCGTTATCCGCTGATTTTTGACCCGCAAACCGCAGGCGGCTTGTTGGTGAGCCTGCCCGCCGCGCAAGCTGCGGCTTGCTTGGCGGCTTTGCACGCTGCAGGCTACCCACACAGCGCCGTGATCGGTAAAGTGCTGGCGCAAAGCGATGCGTTGGAGCCGATTGTGCTGGGTGACTAGGTTTTGTACGCGCTGTGAGCGCTACAAAAAAGTAGCTACTTACGCATTGTTGATGCGCCTTGCAGCCGTTTTTACTCTGCATTGGGGTAAATGATAGGCCGCTTTAACGCACATTCCCTTAGCATCTGATGTTATGCAAAACATCACCCAGCCCAGGCCGCCACACAGCAGCCCGCGCCGCGTCGATGCCCTGCTCGAACACTATGGCCAAAGCCACCAAGACCCGCGCAACAGCGCCATCCATTGCTTGGCGATTCCGCTCATCATGCTCAGCCTGTGCGGGCTTTTGGCGTGGCTGCACGCTTGGTTGCTGTATGCATTTTTAGCGGCCAGCATGGTCTATTACGCGCGGCTCTCGGTGGTGTTTTTGGCCTGCATGTTGCTGTGCAGCGCGTTGGCGCTGCTACTGGTGCAGGCAATGGGCAATGCCCTGCTGCCAATGTCGGTCGCGGTGTTCGTCGGCGCTTGGGTTTTGCAGTTCATTGGCCACCGCATCGAGGGCAAAAAACCTTCGTTTTTCGAAGACCTGCAGTACCTGTGGGTCGGCCCGCTGTTTGTGTTGTCTAAGCTCTTGCTGCGCCTCGGTGTGCGCTGGTCATTTTGAAGGAATCTCCATGCCCCCAACACAACGTGTATGCGTCATCGGCGCTGGCCCCAGCGGCATTGCAGCGGCTAAAAATTGCATTGCCGCAGGCTTTGACACCGTGGTTTTTGAGAAGAACACCAAAGTCGGTGGCAACTGGGTGTTTAACGCACAAACCGGGCATTCGAGCGTGTATGAAAACACCCACATCATCAGCTCCAAAGTGTGGTCGGAGTACGAAGACTTCCCCATGCCCGCGCACTACCCCGACTACCCCAACCACCG
>CANFOR010000068.1 GCA_947448675.1 Betaproteobacteria bacterium | reverse complement strand
GCCAGGTGTTCATGGGTGCGCCCCCTTCCTTTCGCTGCGCCACCCACCCCGCCGCAGACGACCACAAAAGCCCCGAACACAACCCACCGAGTAAGTCATTCTGTGCATCATCAATACCGAATCCGCGGATCCAGCCACAAATAGCTCAAGTCCACCAACAAATTGATCAGCACATAGGCCAAGCTAAACATCAACACCACGCCTTGGATCACAGGAAAGTCGCGGTTGAGCACGGCGTCTACCGTGAGCGAACCCAGGCCCGGAATTGCGTAGACCGTTTCGGTGACCACCACTCCGCCGATCAACAAAGCCACGCCAATACCGATCACCGTGGCAATCGGCACCGCCGCATTGGCCAACGCATGGCGCAGCAGCACTGCGCCCTCGCGCAGGCCCTTGGCGCGGGCTGTGCGAATATAGTCTTCGGTAAGAGCTTCTGAGACGGAAGCGCGCGTCACACGTGCGATTAGCGCTACGTAAATCATAGCAAGCGTGATCCACGGCAAGGCCAAATGGCTGGCCCAGGCGGCCACTCCGCGCGAGCCACTGCCAAGCAGAGTTTGGTAGCCCTGCACCGGCAGCCACTGCAGGCGAATGGCAAAAACATAAATCAGCACATAGGCCGTCACAAAAACCGGCACCGAAAAACCAGCGACCGAAAACAGCGAGAGCAAACGGTCCACCCAACCACCCATGCGCCAAGCCGCTAGCGTGCCCAGGGGCACAGCAAGCAACACTGCCAACAGCATGGTGCCCACCGCCAGCGAGAGCGTGGGCTCGATGCGCTGCGCAATCAGGCTAGTGACGGGTTTGCTCAGGTAATACGAGTAGCCCAAGTCGCCCTGCAACAAACTGCCCAGCCACAGTCCGAACTGCAGCAGCAAGGGCTTGCTCAAACCCAGCTGTTCGCGGATGCGGGCAATGTCTTCGGTGGTCGAGTTGTTGCCCGCAATCACCGCCGCCGGGTCGCCCGGCGTGAGCCGCAGAATCAGGAACACCACCACCGCCACCACCAGCAAAACAGGGATGATGGCGAGCAAGCGTTGGGCTAAGAAACGGAGCATCCGCTTAATCTTTGCGCACACCCCACATCAGGGGCACCGCGCCGGTGTTTTCTAAATTGCCCGTAATGTTTCTACGCAAGGCACTGGGTTGGTTGTACTGGCCTAGGGGTGCGTGGGTGGCGGTGTCCATGGCGATAACTTGCATTTGCTCGGCGAGTTTTTTCTTCTCGGACTCAGACGATGCACGGGCGAACTGGGCTTTGAGTGCCTCTAAGCGCGGCTCGGTTTGCCAGCCAAACCAGCCTTTGTCGGGGCCTTGCGCGTTGAGCATGGCCATGGTGAGCGGGTTGGCAATGTCGGCAGCGGCCCAGGCGGTTAAAAAGATGTTCCAGCCGCCATTGGCAGGCGCGTCTTTCTTGGCGCGGCGGGCGACCAAAGAGGCCCAGTCCATTTGCTGCAAGTCGACCTTAAAGCCAGCAGCCTCTAGCTGCTGCTTGGCCACCAGGGGCAACTTGGAGATGGAGGCCAAGTCGGTAGGCCGCATCAGCAAGATGGGTTCGCCTTTGTAGCCAGCGTCTTTAAGCATTTGCGCCGCTTTTTGTGGATTGGCCATGCCAGTGAAGTAGCTGCTGTTGTCGGACGCGTACGCCGTGCCGCAAGGGAATATGCTCTTGCAATAACGGTACAGGCCGGGCACGCCCACTTGCGTCTTCAAGAAGGCTTCTTGGCCCATGGCCACCATGGCAGCTTGGCGGATTTTGACGTTGTCAAAGGGCGCATGCAAATGGTTAAAGCGCATGATGAATTGCAGGCCCGCGGGTGCGAAGTCTTCGACCTTGACGCCTTCGGTCACTTTGAGCGAAGAAACCTGCTCAAAGGCAGCCTGCTCAATCATGTCGACCTCGCCCGCCTTGATGGCATTGAACTGTGTTTGCGGGTCGCGGATGAAGAGCCACTCCACCCGATCTACATAGACCACATGGCCGCCGGCCATGCCGTCGGCTTTTTCAGCGCGCGGCTTGTACTTAGTGTTCTTCATGTAGACCGCTTTGTCGCCGGGCTTGAATTCGTCGGACTTGAAGATAAACGGCCCCGAGCCCACCACTTCTTTCAGCTGCTCGGTGCCCGGCGTGGCGGCCAAGCGCGCGGGCATGATGAAGGGCACGTTGGACGAAGGTTTGCCCAGCGCGTCGAGCATGATGCCGCAGGGTTCGTTCAAAACGATGCGAAAGGTTTTGGCGTCTACCACGTCGTATTGCGTGATGAACTTGGCCAGCACCCCCCCCATGGTGTCGCGGCTGGTCCAGCGCTTGAGCGAAGCGATGACATCTTCGCTGGTGACGGGCTTGCCGTCGTGAAATTCCAGGCCCTCGCGCAGGGTAAAGCTCCAGGTTTTTCCGTCTTTGCTGGTGCTCCATTTGTCCACCATTTGTGGCTGCACTTTACCCTTGCTGTCGGGTGCAAACAGCGTGTCGTAGACCATGTAGGCGTGGTTGCGCGTGATGTAGGCCGTGGTCCAAATCGGGTCGAGCACGGTGAGGTTGGCGTGCGGCACCATGCGCAGGGTTTTGCCCGCTGCGGCCTGTGCCTTGGCGGCTAAGGGCAGGCACAGGATGGTAGCCAGGGCAGCGCTGAGCAGCGCAGTGGCAAACAAGGTGGATCGGCGTTGCATGGGATTTGCTCCTAAACTATTCAAAGTAGACGATTCACCAACTGTATAGCAAACCTTATGCCCAACCCTACGGATATTCCAGATGTTTTGCAAATGCATGCCCATGCTTTGTCGGCTGCGATCCACGCGCGGCGGCTGGGTTGCCGCGAGCTGATGCAGGCCACGCTCGCGCGCATTGCGCAGGTCAACCCGGTGCACAACGCCATTGTCAGCCTGCGGCCGCAGGCCGATTTATTGGCCCAGGCCGAGCGCTACGACGCCCTGCTGGCGCGCGGTGAGTCGATGGGTTGGATGCACGGCATCCCGCAGGCGATCAAAGACATTGCCAATGCCGCAGGCCTGCCCACCACCATGGGCTCGCCGCTGATGCGCCATTTTGTGCCCAGCGAAGACGGCCTGATGGCGGCGCGCATGAAGGCCGCTGGCGCGATTGTGATTGGCAAAACCAATGTGCCCGAGTTCGCGCTGGGCTCGCACACTTTCAACCCGGTGTTTGGTGCCACCCGCAACGCCTACGACCCGAGCAAAACCGCCGGCGGTAGCAGTGGCGGCGCGGCCGTGGCCCTGGCCACGCGCATGCTGGCCGTGGCCGACGGCTCGGACTTTATGGGCAGCTTGCGCAACCCCGCCGCTTGGAACAATGTGTTTGGTCTGCGCCCCAGCCAAGGCCGCGTGCCGATGTGGCCAGTGCAAGATGTGTGGATCAACCAACTGGGCACCGAAGGGCCCATGGCGCGCACTGTGAAAGACCTTGGTTTGCTGCTGAACACGCAAGCTGGTTACGACCCGCGCGCTCCTCTTTCGATAGCTGCATACGCACATTCCACGGGCGTTTTTGGCACTTTTACTCCTAAAAATGTGCGTGTAGGCTGGCTTGGCGACCTGCAAGGCTACCTGCCCATGGAGAGCGGCATAGTGCAGGCCTGCGAAAGCGGTTTGCGCCGCTTAGAAGGCATTGGCTGCGTGGTTGAACCACTGGCTTTGGGCACCGGCCCACAGGCCGTGTGGCAGGCCTGGTTGGTCTGGCGCAGGGCGCTCACGGCTTCGCGCATTGCGCCCTTTTTGTTGCAGCCCAAGAACCGACAGCACATCAAAGCCGAAGCCCTGTGGGAATGCGACCAAGCCGTAGGTTTGAGCGCGGAGCAGCTGATGGCAGCAAGCAACCAACGCAGCCAGTTTTATCAGCACATGTGCGGCTTGCTAGAGCGCTTTGAGGTGCTGGCCCTGCCCTGTACCCAGGTGTGGCCATTTGACCAAGCAACGCGTTGGCCACAGCGCATCAATGGCGTGGAGATGGACAGCTACCACCGCTGGATGGAGGTCACTATTTACGCCACTTTTGCAGGCCTTCCCTGCATCAGCGTGCCGGTGGGCTTTCACGCCCAGGGCCTGCCTTGCGGCATGCAGCTGATTGGCAAACCGCAGGGAGAAGCGGCACTGTTGGAGATTGCGCAGGCCTACGAAGAGGCGGCGCAAGACTGGCTTCAGATCACGCCGAGCCAAATCGCTCGCTGAATGGCAGCGAGCTTATTGGCCGCTGAAAACTTCGACATGGCGTTGTTGATGAAGTAGGTGACGGTGCGCTCGCCACATTCGAGCCTATCGGCGGTTTCGCGGGCGGTGAGGCCTTCTAGGGCCAAGCGCAGACATTCGGTTTCGCGCTCGGTGAGCGGCGAGCGGACTTGGCCAATGGAGCGCCGAATTTTGGGCCAAATCGACAAAGTAGACCATACCGCCATGGCGCAACGTGCCTCCATTTTTGTAGCATCTTTGCTCATCAAAAAGCACTCAAATGCGCGGTGACCTGGCAACGTAAATTCGACCCGCACCACGCTCAAAAAACCGTAGGCCGACCACAGCCAACGCCAGCGCGCAGGGTCGGCGCCAGCCTGGGCTTGCTCGATCAACTCCCAATGCACCGCCGGTGCGTCGGTGAGCAAACCAGTAGGCCCAAAGTCTGCACTCTTGGCCAAAGCTTTTGCGGCAAATACAAAGCGTGGTGGGTGCACCGCAAACACTGTGCGATCGCTAGCGGTGCCAGTCACTTGCGGCCCCAAAATGACCACCGCCTCAACGCCCTGTACTTGCAACTCCTCTAACCAAGCATTTAGTATGAAGTCCAGCGGCAAGCTGTCAAAATTTATAGGGGCTTGTATGTTCATAGACAGGCGATTGCTGTAACAATAGCATCAAGAATGCGCGCAGGGCGCTGCTGAAAATTGACAAGTAGGACATGCTTTGTGTTGAACATCTGGCGTTTTATAACCGATTCTTGGCGCACGACCTGCAAAGTGGTTAAGGAAGAAGTGTGGTCGGCTCCATTAGAGCCTATTCTCCACGAATCTCCGTTGCGTCTGCGCTTCTTAGGTGCATATACCGTTATTGGCCACCCTATTTTTTATTGGCTATGGTCGCATTCGCTACCGCTGCCCTATGAATCTGCGCCTTTGCGTTTGCTGCTGGCCTTGCTAGGTATTCCCATGATGGTGGGGCGTGCGCCACAGCATCCAGGCGCAAGGGAAACGCAGGTCTATTTTTCTTTCTTGGTTTGGCTGCAGTTGCCTTTGTTTTTTACCTGGATGTACTGGATGAACCAAGGCCATACAGTTTGGTTGGTCAGCCTGTGTACGATGGTTGTGATTTACTACCACCTTACCGATTGGCGATTGGCCACACTGGGTACAGTTACTGGCTTGGTGCTTGGTTCCGGCCTGTCTATGTTCTTCGCACCCAGCAACCGTTCTCTTGCCATTCCTAGCCCCTGGGGAACAGAGTTAACAGCTACATTGTCCTTGGTAGCGGTGTTTGCATTTGCATGGGCGTCGGCCATTTTGCTAAGCTGGTCCAGCTCTAATTTGCGACGCGAACGCCTGGCCCACTCGCTCACCACCATTGGCATCATGGCACATGAGCTGCGCACCCCTTTGGCCACGGCCAGCCTCATGGGCGAAGCCCTGCGCAACCAAGCCGCGCAAATCGCCCCCACCGAACAAGCTCACAAGCTGTTGCGTTTGGCTGACCGCTTGCAATTGCTGGCGCGGCATATGAACTACCAAATTGACACCCAAATTGCCAATGCCAAACTGCGCGACCTGAATCGCTCTACTGAGCTGGTCAGTGCATTTGATGTGATCCGCAACGCAGTGTCCAACTACCCTTTCGTATCGCGTTTGGAGAGCGAGTCAGTGGAGCTGATTTTGCATACCGAGTTTGCGTTTTCCGCGAACCAGCAGCAGTTTGAACAGGTGCTGAGCAATTTGCTCAAAAACGCCCTGCGCTCTTTGTATTCTGCGCGTTCGAGCTTTGCCCCTGGGGCTATTCGCATCGAAGCGGGCATGCACCGTGGCGCTGGCCGTATTCTTTTCTCTGACCTGGGCATCGGCATCGAGGCCGAACTTCTGCCCATGATTTTCAATCCCTTTTTCTCCACCAATAGCGCTAGCGGGCATGGCTTGGGTTTGGCATTTTGCAAGCAAGTGGTCGGCAGCGCTGGGGGTAAGATTCGGGCAAAATCAGCCCCTAACCTTGGTGCCATGTTTATCATTGACATACCAGTTACCATTGGCGGCATGAGTTCGGCTACGCTGAGTTCTACGATGACCCGCTTTTCATCAACCTAGGTGTTTTTTTGTGAGCTTTCCTCTTTATCGACGTCCCGGTGGGGTGGCATTTTTAGACGATGACCCGGCCTTCTTAGATATGCTGGGCTTGGTACTGCCCGAGCATTGGCATGTGCGCTTTTTTTTGCAGCCGCACGACTGTATCAATGCCCTGCAGCAAGAGCCTTCCCTTTGGGAAATGGACGCTTGGAAAATGCAATCTATTGCCGATGAAGCGCGCGACGGCCGCAGTCCTTTGACCAGTATGTTGAACTACTGGAAGAGTGACACCGAGCGCTACCGGCTCACCCGGGTCTGTATGGTGGACTACTACATGCCGGCCATGAACGGCATTAAAGTTCTAGACGAGCTATGCCTCTGGGCGGGTACCCGCGTGCTACTGACCGGACAGGCTGATGAAAGCATTGCCGTCACCGCATTCAACCAAGGTTTGATCGATCGTTTTGTGACCAAACAATCACCCAACATGGCCAAATTGCTCTCCGACATCGTGACCCAATCCATGGATGCTGCACACAGCCGCCATGAGCAAATATGGCGTTCGACACTGACGCCTCAGCATATTGCGTGGCTGAAAACACCCTCGATTGGCAAGCATTTGAATGAGTTGCTCAAAGGTATCGATTGCGTTGAACATGTGGTGATAGGCAAGCCCTTTGGCATCCTCATGCTCAATGCTGCGGGCCAAGCATTTTGGCTGCAACTGGAGTCCATGGAAGGTTTGGCTGAATTGGCTGAACTGGCCCGTTCGCAAGATATGCGCGCTGAAGATGTTGCTGCAATACAAGCGGGCAGCAAAATGCCCAATCTTGAACTCAGCCAAGCCCTGGGCCTGCCCCATGCGGTGCAACTGCGTGATGCAGTGATCTTAGGCGGAGACTCGAATCTGCATGCTGCACTTTTTGAGCTTGGGCCTGAGCTGTCACCAGGCAGCCCGTTTTCCTATGCGCACTTTATTGCAGGACTGCCCAAACGCAGCCTGCAATAGCAGGACCTAAGCGCCAACTGCCTAATGCGTAAGTGCCGCTTTGGCACGGCGAGCGATGGGCCAATCCCACGGTTTAACGACCGGCGCAATATCAGCGGCTACGGCAGCCAGGTGATCCAGTTCGGCTGCCGTCAATGCCGCATGCAAGGTAAGCCGAACCATGGTGCGGTTGCGGCTGGTAGCAGGCGCACAAAAGACCGCACCAAACACATCTTGTGCCTCGAGAGCATCGCGCAAAATCATGGTGTCAGGCTCGCTGCCCGCTTCTAGCGCAATGATCTGCTCCGTACCTTGGTGAATCGGGTAGCCCAACTCAGCCAAACATGCCCGCGCTTGCTGAGTATGTGCCTGCAGGCGTGTGCGTTCAGCATCGCTCTTCTTCACCACTTCAAGCGTTGCCGCCAAGCCTGCAATTTCGTGCGGCAGCAGGCAGGAGCTAAACATATTGGGGTAGCTTGAGCTAAGCACATAGTTTCGCATCTCGGCGGGAACGGTAAAGTACCCCGCTCTGCCCGCAAAGGCTTTGGCCAAACTAGCGCTAATGAAGTGCACGCGGTGGCTCAAACCCAACGCAGCGCACAAGCCGGCTCCGCCTGGCCCATGCGTGCCCAAAGAGTGCGATTCGTCGACCAAAATCATGCAGCCTTGGCGTTCTGCAACTTCAACGATTTGCTCCAAGGGGCAGATGGCACCGGTGGTGCTGTAAACCGAATCCACCACCACAATCCCCGGGCCATGGCGCTGCGCCACCCGCTCCAAATGTGCCGGGTCGTTATGGCGAAATGGATGCGCAGGCGCCTTGGCCGCACGCGCCCCTTCCCACAAAGAAGTGTGGGCCAAGCTATCGAGGTAAATCGGCGTGGACTCATCCGCAATTGCCTGCAACAGGCCCAAGTTTGCCGAATAACCCGATTGACAAATCAAGCCGTCGTCTTTGCCCAGCCACTGGGCCATACCGCGCTCTAAATTACGCACTGGGTGCTCACCATGTAAAAACACGCTGGACTGGATGACGAACTCACCGTCTTGTTTAATCGAAGCAGTTTGCGCGCGCACGATGTCAGGGTGCCCAGTCAAACTCAAATAATCATTGCCATTCAAGCGCAAGGAGTTGGGCCCACACTCCAGGCCGTGTAACAAAGATCGTCCACTCCACAAGGTGTTCCATCTGCTAGTAAATTCGCGCTCAACACGCGCCCGCAAATGGGCCGGCAGTTGTGGATGGCTTCGGGTATGTTCGGGAGTTAGTAAAGTCATTTGATCTTCTCAATGTGAATAAAACTCCATTGAAGACCAGTAAAGCCTTTGCCGGCAGGCTAAGATGCCATTTATGCAAACAAAAATTAATACTTAATAGTTATTTATTTAGTATTGTTGTAATACTATTTGGTAAATTTCCGTAATTCTTCGAAAACTTAGGGTTTTATGTTTAACCGAGATGCCAAGCCGCCAAGGCCATGACTTTGGCCGAGTCGACTAATTCTTGAACGCCGACGTACTCGTCGGGCTGGTGGGCCAAGTCCAAAATGCCAGGGCCGTAGGCGATCACATCGCGCAGCAAGCCACTGCGCACAATATGCTTTTGGTCATAAGTTCCAGGGCTCGCTATGTAGCTTGGTTCACGCCCTAAAACCCGCGCAATGGCGCGCGCGGCAGCATCCACCACAGGTGCATCTTTGGGCGTAGCCGTGGGCACAAAACTCATGATTTCTTGGATATTGAAATCAAAACCTGGCCGCGTTCGCTGCAACTCCTGCAGCATGTCCAAAATTTCGCGTTTGACGTCTTCCAGTTTTTCTTCTGCAATAAAACGTCGGTCGAGCACGGCGCGACAGCTATGGGCCACCAGGGGCGCGGGCAGGTCACCCACGGGCCATCCGCGCGCATCGAGCGCATAGGGCTGCGCCACCTGACCGCCATGCACGCTGTTGATGTTGAGTGTGGAAACGCGGGCCCCTACGGGTTCTACCGGTTCGGCGGTTTTTCGTTTCGCCAAGCGCGGTTGCAACTGCGTTTCTAGCAGGTGCAAAAAGGCGCTCATGTGGCCGATGGCGCTGTCACCCAAAAACGGCATCGAACCGTGCGCAATGCGCCCCTTGGTCTCGACCTCAGCCCAGTACACGCCGCGATGCCCAAGGCAAATGCGGTCAACGCCAAGCGGCTCTGGAATGATGACATGCTGCACACGCGGCTTGCTGAAGTAACCACGCTCCGCCAAATAGCCCACGCCACTGAAACCACCCGACTCTTCGTCTACCGTGCCGCTGATCTCTAGCGCGCCACGCAAGGGCAAACCGCTTTCTATCAAAGCCTCGCAAGCAATCACGCTGCTGGCCAAACCGCCCTTCATATCACAAGCACCCCGGCCATACACCTTGCCGTCTTTGGCTACGCCAGCAAAGGGGTCAAGCGTCCAGCCTGAGCCGGCTTCCACCACGTCGATGTGCGAGTTGAAATGCACGCAATCACCCCCTGCATAGGCCGAGCCTTGGTAGCGCGCCACCACGTTGGTTCGCGGGTAAGCATCGCTGTCACCGGGTGCGCCATCCGCACGGATGTATTCCACTTCAAAACCACACCGAGCCAAACGTTCACCCAAAAAATGAGCGCACGCCTCATAGGCATCGCCAGGCGGATTCACCGTAGGAATGCGGATCAAGTCTTGCGTGAGCGCGACCACGTCTTCGCGCTTGGCTTCAATGCGCGCAAGCAGTTGCTCGGTGTCCATGTCCGTGAAGCGCATTAATTTTGTCGCCATGGCAAGCCCTGCTTGCGCCAACCGCCTTTGCTACCACGGTGGGCCTGTTCGTCAAGGTCGCCCTCAAAGCCTTCCAAAATGTTGTACGCCTCAATGCCCAGCTCGGTAGCGCGCTTGGCAGCAGCAATAGAACGCACACCGCTACGACATAAGAGCAGTGCTTTTTGACCAGGGTACACGAGAGCGCTCAAGGCATCGTCAAAGCCTGGATTCATGGCCATGCCGGGCCACTGCTTCCAAGCCAGGGCCACTGCACCTGGCACAAAACCCACCCACTCGCGCTCTGCGTCGGAACGCACATCTACCAAAACCGCCGCACCATCTTGCCACCACTGATAGGCCAAAGCAGCAGACACATCGCCCGCATAGCCAGTTGCGGGGCGCACTGCGTCGCTCGATGCGGTAGCGCCTTGTGCATCGGCATTGTCGCGCAGGCCCGAGCTTTGGTTGGCGGGCGGGGCTTCTTGGATGCGATCGGCTTCGGGCAATTGAAGATTGGTCATAGTAGCTACGAATTCTGCCAGCGTCTTGCCCGCAATGCGCGCATTTTTGCGCTTTTTCTATGCTGATGTTCGCAGGCGCGCGGCCGCACACTCGGCCGCAGCGATCTTGGCACCCGTATGTTCTACCAACAAGCCAGCGCTGGAAATGTGGTCAGCATGGGTATGGGTTTCCAGAGCATGCCAAGGTAAACCCATGCTGGCGCAGCACGGCCAGGTCGCGCTCAATTTGCTGTTCTATGGGGTCAATAATCACTGCTTGGAGCGAGTTGGCATCGAACCACTGCAAGGGCAGTGACGCCAAGTGTATGACACACGTGATGGCATATTCTGGTTAAATCGCCCGACTCGGCCGGAGTAAGCCCGACTCGGCATAAGATAGACATGGGCAGAGCAAGCCCTACAACAAGGAGCACACATATGTCCTCAGAAGTTCAAGAGTTTTCTATCGTCATCGTCGGTGGCGGCGCGGCTGGCATTACGGCTGCCGCACTGCTGCGCAGACAAGCCCCGCAGCTGCGCATTGCCGTTATTGACGCGGCCAAAACCCACGACTACCAACCGGCCTGGACACTGGTAGGTGCGGGCGAGTTTGACGTAGCCGCTACACGCCGCGCCATGAGCGCTGTGGTACCTGCAGGCGTGCAACTCATCAGCGAACGGGTCGTCGCTTTTGAGCCTGCCGCCAACCGTGTGGTACTCGCCAATGGCAACAGCCTGGGCTACGAGCAACTCATCGTTGCGGCAGGCTTGCTGATCAATTGGAACGCCATTGAAGGCCTGAGCGAGACCTTGGGCCGCAACGGCGTCTGCAGCAATTACAGCTACGACAGCGCACCCTACACCTGGCAGTGCATTCAAGACTTGGCCAAAGGTCGCGCGCTATTTACCCAGCCGCCCATGCCCATCAAATGCCCTGGTGCGCCGCAAAAAATCATGTACATGGCCGCCGCCCACTTCAAGCGCCAAGGCCGCGCGGTGAACCTGGGCTTTTTCAATGCAGGGCCCGCCATTTTTGGTGTGCCTTTCTATGCCAAGGCATTGATGGAAGTGGTCAAACACTATGGCATTAGCACCCAGTTTGGCCACAACCTGGTGGCCGTCAATGGCGCTGCGCATGAAGCCGTGTTGGAGACCACGGTAGACGGCGTGAAGACCCGCCACACCGAAAAGTACAACCTGCTGCACGTGACACCGCCACAATCTGCGCCCGATTTCATCAAGGCCAGCCCCTTGGCCGATACCGCTGGCTTTGTAGCCGTCAACAAAAGCACCCTGCAAAGTACTCTCTTCCCGAATGTCTTTGCACTGGGCGACTGCGCCGGCACGCCAAACAGCAAAACCGCTGCAGCGGTGCGCGCGCAAGCGCCCATTCTGGTCGCCAACTTGCTGGCCCAGCGCGCAGGCAAAGCGCTGGCAGGCCAGTACGACGGCTATGCCTCTTGCCCACTCACCACCTCCATCGGCAAGATCATGCTGGCCGAGTTTGGCTACGACGGCGTG
>CANFOR010000067.1 GCA_947448675.1 Betaproteobacteria bacterium | reverse complement strand
CTGGCCATGGACGCGGTGAAAATGTTTGGCTCGGGCCTGCACACGGTGCTGCAGTCGCGCATCGAAAGCCCCAGCACTGCAGCGCCCGAAGCCGCATCCGAAGCCGCGCCCGCCGTCATGCCCAAAGAAAGCCAGGCCCATGGCGATTGAGTTTGCCAGCAGCAGCACCGACGAGCCCCTGCTGTCCACCATCAACACCACGCCCTTGGTGGACGTGATGCTGGTTTTGCTGATCATTTTTCTCATCACCATACCGGTGGTCAACAGCTCGCTTGCCGTGCGTTTGCCACAAGAAAACGCCCAGGCCAACGAGCCCCAAGCGCAGAACGTGCTCATCAGCGTAGACGCCAGCGGTGCGCTGTATTGGTTTGACACGCGCTTGCCCAACCCCGCCGCGTTGGCGGACCTGCTGGCCAAAGCAGCGCTCTTGCAGCCCCAGCCCGAGGTGCAGATTCGGGCCGACGCGCGCGCGCAGTACGCCGCCGTGGGCCTGGTGGTAGACGCTTGCCAAACGGCGGGCCTGCAGCGTGTGGGCTTTCTGACCGAGCCACAGCGGTGATACCACGGCGATGCAACGGCCATGAAATTGCGAACCAGCCATGATCGACTTTGACAAAACCGCCACAGGCGAGGAGCCCACGCTGTTGGTCGAGATGAACACCACCCCCTTGATCGACGTGCTCTTGGTCTTGCTGGTGATGATCATCATCACCATTCCTTTGCAATGGAATTCCGTCAACTTAGAGCTGCCGCTGGGCCTGTCGCCGCCCGACACGCCCCAGCCCGATGTGGTGCAAATCGACATCGACGCGGCCAACCAAGTGCAGTGGAATGGCCAGCCCTTGCTGGGCCGTGCAGCGCTCGCTGCGCGTTTGCGCAGCGCCAGCGCTAGCCCAGTGCAGCCCGAGCTGCATGTGCAGCCCGCGCCAAGCGCCAACTACGCTGTGGTGGCCGCCGTGCTGGCTGCCGCCCAAGAACAGGGTTTGCGCAAAATTGGCATCGTGAGCACGACAGCTCCTGCAGCGCAGTAGCACCAACGCACGCTGGAGCAGGGCAAACGACTTAGCGGCCAAAACATCGCCCTAAATCTCGGTTAAGCTTGGGCTTAAGACAACTTTTATAAAAAGGAGACGCCCCATGATCATTGGCGTACCCACAGAGACTGCGCAAGGCGAAACCCGCGTTGCCGTAACCCCTGAAACCGCGAAAAAGCTCAAGGCCCAGGGCCACACACTGCGCATCCAGTCGGGTGCCGGCGTGGCCGCTAGTGCGACCGATGAGGCCTATATAGCCGCCGGGGCCGAAATCACCGACGCAGCTGGCGCATTCGCGTGCGAGCTGGTGCTCAAGGTGCGCAACCTGAGCGATGCCGAGGCGAGCCAGGTCAAGCCCGGCAGCACCGTGGTGGGCATGCTCAACCCCTTTGACGCACCCGGCCTGCAGCGCTTGGCCAGTGCCAACATCACCGGCTTTGCTTTAGAGGCTGCGCCGCGCACCACCCGCGCGCAAAGCATGGACGTGCTTTCCAGCCAAGCCAATATTGCAGGCTACAAAGCCGTGATGATGGCCGCCGACAAATACCAGCGCTTTTTCCCCATGCTGATGACCGCCGCGGGCACCGTGAAAGCGGCGCGAGTGGTCATCCTCGGCGTGGGCGTGGCGGGCTTGCAGGCCATTGCAACCGCCAAACGCTTGGGCGCTGTGATTGAGGCCTCGGACGTGCGTCCTTCTGTGAAAGAGCAGGTCGAGTCACTGGGCGGCAAGTTCATCGACGTAGCCTACGAAACCGATGAAGAAAAAGAAGCCGCCGTGGGCGTGGGCGGCTACGCCAAACCCATGCCTGCGAGCTGGTTGGAGCGCCAAAAGGCCGAAGTAGCCAAGCGTGTGGCCCAGGCCGACATCGTGATCTCTACCGCACTCATCCCCGGCCGCCCAGCCCCCACGCTGATTACCGAAGACATGGTCAAAAGCATGAAGCCCGGCTCGGTTATCGTCGACATTGCTGCGGGCAAAGGCCCCAATGGCGGTGGTAATTGCCCACTGTCTGAGGCCGACAAAACGGTCGTGAAGCATGGCGTGACCCTGATCGGCGAAACCAATTTGGCGGCCTTGGTGGCAGCGGACTCCAGTGCCCTGTATGCCCGCAATGTGCTGGACTTTTTGAAGCTGATTGTCACCAAAGAAGGCTCGCTCAAAATCGATATGGAAGACGACATCGTGGCGGCCTGCCTGATGACGCACAACGGCGAAGTTAGGAGAAAGTAATGGACATCGTTTCACACACCGTCATCAACCTGATCATCTTCGTGCTGGCCATCTACGTGGGCTACCACGTGGTGTGGACGGTCACGCCCGCTCTGCACACCCCGCTGATGGCGGTGACCAATGCGATCAGCGCCATCGTCATCGTCGGCGCCATGCTGGCCGCTGCACTCACCGAAACCACGCTGGGCAAAACCATGGGCGTGCTGGCGGTAGCGCTGGCTGCGGTCAACGTGTTTGGCGGATTTTTGGTGACGCGGCGCATGCTGGAGATGTTCAAGAAGAAAGAGAAAAAAGCCATCGCGCACACAGAAGGAGCCGCCAAATGAGCATGAACGTCGTCACGCTGCTCTACCTCGTCGCTTCGATCTGCTTTATCCAAGCGCTCAAGGGTTTGAGCCACCCGACCACCTCGATTCGCGGCAACCTGTTTGGCATGATCGGCATGGCCATTGCCGTGTTCACCACCGGCGCCTTGATCGTGCAAATCGCCGGTGGCGCATTGCAGGGTATGGCCTGGGTATTGCTGGGCTTGGTGCTGGGCGGCGGCTACGGTGCCTACCGCGCCAAAACGGTCGAGATGACCAAGATGCCCGAGCTGGTGGCTTTCTTCCACAGCATGATTGGCCTGGCAGCGGTCTTCATTGCCATTGCGGCCGTTGTCGAGCCCTGGGCCTTTCAAATTGCCGCCAAGGGCGAAGCCATTCCAGCAGGCAACCGCTTAGAGCTGGCCTTGGGCGCGGTGATCGGCGCCATCACCTTTAGCGGCTCGGTGATTGCGTTTGGCAAGCTCTCTGGCACCTACAAATTCCGCCTGTTCCAAGGTGCGCCGGTGCAGTTTGCTGGCCAGCACAAGCTCAACCTGGTTTTGGGTTTGGTATTGCTGGGCAATGTGGGCCTTTACATGGCCAGCGGCAACCCCATGTTCTTTGCCATCGCCACAGCCATTGCTTTTGTGATGGGCGTGCTCATCATCATCCCCATCGGCGGGGCCGACATGCCCGTGGTGGTGTCGATGCTTAACAGCTACAGCGGCTGGGCCGCAGCGGGCATTGGCTTTAGCTTGAACAACGCCATGCTGATCGTGGCGGGCTCGCTAGTGGGCAGCTCGGGCGCGATTTTGAGCTACATCATGTGCAAGGCCATGAACCGCAGTTTCTTCAACGTGATTTTGGGCGGCTTTGGTGGTGAGACCGTGGTCGCCGGCGGTGCCGCCAAAGAGCAGCGCCCCGTCAAAAGCGGCAGCGCTGACGACGCCGCTTTTGTGCTGGGCAATGCCGAAACCGTGGTGATCGTGCCCGGCTACGGCTTGGCGGTAGCCCGCGCCCAGCATGCGGTGAAAGAATTGGCAGCCAAACTCACCGAAAAAGGCATTACCGTTAAATACGCCATTCACCCGGTCGCAGGCCGCATGCCCGGCCACATGAATGTGCTCTTAGCCGAGGCCGAGGTGCCCTATGACCAGGTGTTTGAGATGGAAGACATCAATGGCGAGTTTGGCCAGGTCGACGTGGCTATTATTTTGGGCGCTAACGACGTGGTCAACCCAGCCGCCCACACCAAGGGCAGCCCGATTTACGGCATGCCGATTTTGGAGGCCTACAAGGCCAAAACCATCATCGTCAACAAGCGCTCCATGGCCGCGGGCTACGCAGGCCTGGACAACGAACTCTTCTACATGGACAAGACCATGATGGTCTTTGGCGATGCCAAAAAGGTCGTCGAAGACATGGGCAAAGCCATCGAATAAGGCCTACCGCGTTGGATACGCCCGCTCAGTGGCGCGTCAAGACAAAAGCCAACGCGCAGAACAGCACCAAGCACAGGCCGGCCAGCATCAGCATGGCCGTCCATAAGCGCTGATTGGTTTTTTGCTCGCGCGCTAGCGCCTGGCGCAGGCGTTTCATTTTTTCGAGTTTAAATTTCAAGCTACGCCGCTCGCCACGCACGGCATCGAGCAGCTCAAACAAGCTTTCAATTTGCGTTTGCTGCACGCTCTGGCTCACGGGTGCAGGCGGCGGTGCCGGTGGCGGCTTGAACTCGGGGTTTTCCAGTTGCGCCACCCGCATCATTTCGTCAAAACTACCCGCCGATGTTTTTCCGTAAAGCATTTCTTCGGCTTTACGGAAATTAAAACGCGAGTCGTCCAGCAGGCTGTCTAGCTCGCCATGCGCGCTGACCGGTGGCGGCATGAATTTGCTTGGTGTGGGTGGCTGCAAGTGCACCAAGCCCAGGGCCAGTAGTTCGATCAATAAATCGCCCACATCACCAAATCCTTTGAGCGTTTGCATGTAGAGTCGAACCGGTCGCGAGCCGTCGATGGAGAGCAGCAGCAAGCGCAACCTGCGCGGCAAATCACGTGGGTCGTGCTGTATCACCGCCTTGCCGCGCGCGGTGCGCGCAACGACAAAGTTCAGATGGAGTTGAAGCTCTTGTTTACTCAGTGTTGCCACAATGCGCTGCTACTTTTTTACTAGTCCCTATATGCTAAGAATAGCCTGCATGTGAAAATTTGTAAACGACTATTTAGCCTAATAATTGTGAAAAATTGCCAACAATTTCACGTTCTGCGCACACCCACCCACACACCATGACCACTGCCATCCTCAGCGCCTTAGCCGAAGAGCAAACCGGCCTGCTGCAGCTTTTGCAGCAACCGAGCACCGTAGTGCGTGCCGGGCGCGAATTTCACTGCGGGCTTTTGCATAGCAAGCCGGTGGTACTGGCCTTGGCGCGCGTAGGTAAGGTAGCGGCGGCCACCACGGCCACGGTTTTGATTGAACACTTTCAAGCCCAGCGCATTGTTTTTACCGGCGTGGCCGGCGGTTTGGCCAGCCAAGTTGGCGTGGGTGATGTGGTGCTTGGCAGCCATTTTTTGCAACACGATATGGACGCGCGGCCACTCTTTCCGCGCTACGAAGTGCCGCTCTACAAGACCGCTGCCTTTCATGCTGACAATGCCTTAAACGCTATGCTTTCAGTAGCAGTACACGCACAATCTACGTGCGTTGCAGCCAGTTTTGGCTATAAAACACAGGTGCACAATGGTTTGACTTTGAGTGGTGACCAGTTCATCCACAGTGCGGCAGCGGCGGCCGATTTGCGCAGGCGCTGGCCTGAGGCTTTGTGCGTGGAAATGGAGGGCGCAGCAGTGGCACAAGTCTGCTTTGACTACGGCATTGCCTTTGCTGCGATGCGCAGCATTTCAGACCGGGCTGACGACACCGCTGCACACGACTTCAATGCCTTTGTGCAAAGCGTTGCGGGGCCCTACGCTACGCGGGTGCTGAGCGCTTTGCTAGCCAACCCAGACTTGGTTTGAGTTCCGAAGTGCCCTTGGCTTAAGCCGCCCAGACTAGCGCAGCCAGCCCCGTTTGTAGCAATACCACATGGGCAGGGCGGCGCTGAGGAACATCAGGCTCACCACATAGGGGTAGGCCCAGCGCCCGAGCAACGCGAACTCCGGAAACTGCAAATTCATGCCGTAGATACTGGCCACCAGGGTCGGCGGCAACAGGGCTACGCTGGCCACGGAGAAAATCTTGATGATTTTGTTCTGGCTGATATTGATAAAGCCCACCGTGGCGTCCATCAAGAAGTTGATTTTGTCGAACAAAAACCCGGTGTGCGAATCCAGCGAATCGATGTCGCGCAAAATTTGCCGTGCTTCTTCAAACTGCTCGGCGGTGAGCATCTTGCTGCGCATCATGAAACTGACCGCGCGGCGCGTGTCCATGACATTGCGGCGGATACGGCCGTTCAAGTCTTCTTGGCGCGCAATCGTGCCCAGCACCTCGCTGGCCAGCGCGTCGCTCACGTCGCCCGCGAGCACCTTGACGCTGACTTTTTCCAGCGCATCGTGAATGCCCTCGAGCGTGTCGGCCGAATACTCGGCGTCGGCGTCAAACAGCTTGAGCAAAACTTCGCGCGCATCTTCGATCAAGCCCGGCATGCGCCGCGCGCGCATGCGCAACAAGCGAAACACCGGCACGTCTTCGTCATGGATGGAAAACAGCACGCCTTTGCTTTTCAGGTCGGGGTTGATCAGGTTCAAAATAAAGGCCACGCGCACCGTGCTGGGCTCGTCTACGTCGGCTACCAAAAAGTCGGAGCGAATATGCAACTCGCCGTTGTCTTCTTCGTAAAAACGCGCCGACTCTTCGATGTCTTCGTCCATCGCGTCTTCGGGGATGTTCAGGCCAAAGTGCTGGGCGATCCAACGCTTTTCTTCGGGCGTGGGCGACTCCAAGTCCACCCAAATGGGTTGGAATTTGGTGAGCTCTTCCAGGGATTCGATTTCTTCCTGGAAAAGCCGTCCGTTCGCGAGGGTGAAGATGTTGAGCATGGTGGTTCTTTGGCCTGCCGATTATGCCCGCGCGCGGTGACACAAAAGCGGTTTACGCGGGCTCAGGCCATAAAGGCCAGCAATTCGTCTTTGCGAGCGTAGGCGTCTTGCGCGCCTAGGGCCATTAGTGCGCGCACAAAGTCGGGCTCAAAGAGCAGGTAACTGGCCAAACCCGCACCACCGCTTTGCAACTTGAGGCGCCCTCCTAGGGCCTGCTGGGTATGGCGCGGCAGGCTGTGCATATGCGCCATAGCCAGCGCATCCAAAGAAGCGCTCGGGGCAATGACCAGCACCTCCACCGGCTTGAAGGGCAACAAACGCGCTGCCTCGGGCGGCAGGCGTTGCAGAGTTTGGTTGACGCGTTGCAACTGTTCTACGTCGGCCAGCAAGGTGTCGTGGAAGACGCTGGCCAACGCATGCCCCGCCATGGTGCCCAAACCGGGTTTGCGGCTCAGTACCGATTTGCCAGGCTCTTGGGTACGGCCCGTCCATGCAGTGCGTAAAGGTTGGCCCACACCAACCACCAAGATCTTTTGCGCCCCAAGATGAACCGCGGGCGAGAGCGGTGCAATTTGCCGCATTGAGCCATCGCCGAAGTACTCGGCACCCTGGTCGACCCAGAGCGGCGTGGGGGGAAACAAGAGGGGTAAGGCGCTCGACGCCATCAAGTGCTCGATGGTGATAGGTTGAAAGTCTGCACGCCTTCCGGGGCGCTGCCAGGGCGTCACTATGGCAGCGGGTCGAGTTTGGCAGAAGGTCCAATGCACGCCGCTGGTGTAGCTAGACGCTGTCACTGCCAGTGCATCAATCGCATGGCTTTGTAGAGCAGCCTCAATGCCCGTTAAAGAGATGGCACGGTGCAAGGTGTCTACCAAGGGCGTGTTGTCGAGCACAGCACCGTGGGCCATGGCATTGCGCGTCAGGCTCCATGCGGCCAGGTACTTGCTCCAGCGTGCGGCCATCGACACATCGAGCTTGTAGACCTGGGTGGATCGCAGCTGCATCCAAAAATACGCCAATTCTTGCAAGGCAATTAAGCCGTGGCCAGCGCGAGCGGCCAAGAAGGCCACATTGAGTGCGCCAGCCGAGGTGCCCACCAAAACCTGAAACGGGAAACGCTGCACCGCGGCTGTCTGCAAGCCGCGCATATCGGCCAAGGCCTGCAGCACGCCCGCTTGGTAGGCGGTGCGCGCGCCACCACCCATTAGCACCAGGGCCGTGCGTTTGCGTTCAGAGGAAAGCAAGCCAGTCAGCATCATATCCTCACGCAGCTATAGATAAAACGCCGCCGAGGCGCATGGATTGTGCGTATGCAGCTACCACTTTTATAGCACATATTTTTTAACGCAAATTGTTGCACTGCATGGTTGCATTGCAACGGATTCAGGCGCATAGTGAACACAAGTCGTGCTTTCTTGCGTTAGCCCAGCCCGTCAGCCGGGTTAGCGTTTTTTCGGTAAGAGCAATAGGAGGCTCCTTATGAACTTGACGATCAGCGGTCACCATCTTGAAGTTACCCCCGCACTGCGCACCTATGTGACCAACAAGCTGGATCGAATTACCCGGCACTTTGACCAAGTGGTTGATGTCAAAGTTTTGCTGACGGTTGAGAAGCTCAAAGAGAAAGAGCGACGACAGCGGGCCGAGTGCAACATCCATGTCAAGGGCAGCGACATGTTTGCCGAAAGCACTCACGCCGACCTCTATGCTGCGGTTGACGACCTGGTCGACAAGCTAGACCGAAAAGTGGTACGCCACAAAGATCGCTTGCAAGACCACCACCACGACGCAGCCAAACGCCTAATGTAAGCCGCGCCTCACTGCGAAATGCCACACCCAAGGGCCGCTCAGAAGACCATTCTGAGCGGCCCTTGTCTATGGGGTGGCGCTGCGGTGCATAATTTCGAGCATGAACCGTTTGTCATCCATCCTGCCCGCCGCGCAGGTTCTGGTCCCTTTAGACGCCACCAGCAAAAAACGCGCCTTTGAAGAAGTCGGCCTGCTGTTTGAAAACCTGCACGGCCTGGCGCGCTCCCTGGTTACCGATAGCCTGTTTGCCCGCGAGCGCCTGGGCTCTACCGGTTTGGGCCATGGCGTGGCCATTCCGCATGGTCGCATCAAAGGGCTGAAGTCGCCCATGGCTGCGGTGTGCCTGCTGGCCCAACCCATTGGTTTTGACGCGCCCGACGAACAACCCGTGAGCTTGTTGATTTTTTTACTCGTGCCCGAAGCAGCTACGCAAAAGCATCTGGAAATTTTGTCTGAAATTGCCGAACTGCTGAGCGACGCCCCGCTGCGCGATCGACTCAAAACCAGCCCCGACGCACAGGCCTTGCACAGCCAAATTGCCGCCTGGCAATCGGCGGCCACCGCTTGACCATTCCCCTCAAAAAACCGCCATGAAACCTACCGTCATCAGCGCCGACCTGCTGTTTGAGCACCACCGTGCCCAGCTCAAATGGGAGTGGGTGGCCGGTCTGGGCGCTTCCGAGCGCCGCTTCGACGAAGTGGCCGTGAGCGCCGCCCGCTCAGGTGCCGACTTGGTGGGCTACCTCAACTACATCCACCCCTACCGCGTACAAATTTTGGGCAGCCGCGAGATCGCCTACCTGGTGGCGGCCTCGCCCGAAGACTGCGCCCGCCGCATCTCGCGCATCGTCACGCTGGAGCCACCAATGCTGGTGCTGGCCGACAACCAAGCCGCGCCCGACACTCTGCTGCAAATGTGCGAGCGTGCGCAGATTCCGATGTTCTCTACCAAGGAGTCGGCGGCTTTTGTGATCGACGTGCTGCGCGCGTATTTGTCGCGCCACTTTGCCGAGCGCACCAGCATGCACGGCGTGTTCATGGACATCTTGGGCCTGGGCGTGATGATTACCGGCGAGTCGGGCTTAGGCAAGAGCGAGCTAGGCCTGGAACTCATCTCACGCGGCAATGGCCTGGTGGCCGATGACGCGGTGGACTTGTACCGCGTCAACCAAACCATGATCGAAGGCCGCTGCCCCGAATTGTTGCAAAACTTGCTCGAAGTGCGCGGCATTGGCCTGCTCGACATTCGCGCAATTTTTGGCGAAACCGCCGTGCGCCGCAAAATGCGCCTGAAATTAATCGTGCACCTGGTGCGCCGCGAAACCATGGAGCGCGAATACGAACGCATTCCCTACGAGCCGCTGACACAAGACGTGCTGGGCATCCCGGTGCGCAAGGCCGTTATTCAGGTGGTGGCGGGGCGCAATATTGCTGTGCTGGTGGAGGCGGCGGTGCGCAATACCATTTTGCAATTGCGTGGCATAGACACCTACCAAGACTTTGTGGAACGGCACCGCAAGGCCATGGACAGCCATTCGCACTAGACGCGGTGCTCTTCGGGGAGCACGAGGCCTTGTAGGGGTGTTAAGGGGCACTACGGCCCCGGCCGGTGCGTGCAAGCGGCTTTGGTGCAGTGGGCATACAGGCTCAAAGCATGATCGGCAATGCTAAAGCCCTTGGCCGAGGCCACGGCATGCTGGCGCCTTTCAATTTCAGCGTCGTAAAACTCTTCCACCTTGCCGCAGTCGATGCAAACCAAGTGGTCGTGGTGTTGGCCTTCGTTGAGCTCGTACACCGCCTTGCCCGACTCAAAATGGCTGCGGATCAAAATGCCCGCTTGCTCAAATTGGGTCAGCACGCGATAGACCGTCGCCAGGCCAATGTCGGTGCGGTCGAGCATGAGCACGCGGAACACGTCTTCAGCCGTCATATGGCGCTGCTGGCCCTTTTGGAAAAGTTCCAAAATTTTCAGCCGTGGCAACGTGGCTTTGAGGCCAGTGCTTTTGAGTTCGTCAACATTGCTCATGGCGGGCTTTCCGGTGCGAAGCTGTGGCGGCAGACCCTGCCGCTACAATGAGTCGATCATATCGTTCCCAGTCTCCACTGCCCGAGCCATGCCCGCAAAGTCTTTACCGCTAAGCGCCTATGCGCGCGCCTTCCGCCATGCATCCGCATGCTTCCCCGCACTCGCCGCAGCAGCCCTGCTGTGCCTGCTCGGCGGCTGCGCCAATACCGCCAGCAATAACGGCGCACCCTCGCGCATCGCCACCGCGATCAGCCCCTACAAGCCCGAAGTGGTGCAAGGCAATTTTGTATCGAGCGAACAAGTCGCGTTGTTGCAAGCGGGCCTGACGCGCAACCAAGTGAAAGAGGTCTTGGGCACACCCCTGCTGGCCAGCGTATTCCACGCTGACCGCTGGGAATATGTGTTCACCCTGCGTCGGCAAGGTGTGGCCGCGCAAACGCGCAAACTCACAGTCTTCTTCAAGGGCGATGTCTATGAGCGCTTTGAGGGCGACCCCATGCCCAGCGAGGCCGAGTTTGTCTCGCAAATCGATACCAAGCGCAACTTAGGCAAAGCCCCCAACTTAGTGGCCTCAGAGCAGGTGCTGAGCGAGTTCAGCCGCAAAAACGCTGTGCCCAGCGCACCCGCCACGGCGAGCCCCTCAACCGCTGCGCCTGCCCTGCCCAGCGTGTACCCACCGCTCGAAGCCTTTGCAGGCACTGCGGCCAACCCCAATGTGAAAACCGCACCATGAGCGCGCTCAACACGCCCGGCACTAAAGCGCCGTTGCGCATAGCCGTTGCAGGCGCATCAGGCCGCATGGGCCAGATGCTGATTGAAGCGATTCGCGCCGCCGCTGACTGCCAATTGGCGGGCGCCCTCGACCTGCCCAGCGCGCCCGCCCTGGGCGCTGATGCTGGCGCTTTTTTAGGCTTTCAAAGCAATGTGCCCGTCGTGGCCGACCTGCACGCAGGCTTGGCCAATGCCCAGGTGCTGATCGACTTCACCCGCCCCGAGGGCAGCATGGCCCACCTGCGTGTGTGCCGTGCGCTCGGCGTGCACATGGTGATTGGCACCACTGGCTTTGACGAAGCGCAAAAAGCCGAAGTTGCCGATGCAGCCAAAGACATTGCCATCGTCATGGCGCCGAATATGAGCGTGGGCGTGAACGTCACGCTCAAGCTCTTAGAGATGGCGGCCAAGGCCTTGTCTACCGGCTACGACATTGAAATTATCGAAACCCACCATCGGCACAAAGTCGATGCGCCCTCGGGTACGGCGCTCAAAATGGGCGAAGTCGTCGCCCAGGCGCTGGGGCGCGACCTCAAAGGCCATGCGGTATTTGCGCGCGAAGGCATCACGGGCGCGCGCGACCCATCGGCTATCGGGTTTTCTGCCATTCGCGGCGGCGATATTGTGGGCGACCACACGGTGATGTTTGCCGGCACCGGCGAGCGCATTGAAATCACCCACAAGGCGTCCAGCCGCGAGGGCTATGCGCTGGGTGCATTGCGCGCAGCGCGCTACTTAGACGGCCGCGCCAAGGGCTTGTTCGACATGTTTGACGTATTGCAGCTGAGGTAGACCATGCAGGCGCTGGACTTTATTTTGCAGGGCGATGGCATCAGCAAATTCGTAGCCGCGCTCTTGCTGTTGATGTCGGTTGCCAGTTGGGTCGTCATTTTGTGGAAGGCCTGGCTATTGCAACGTTCACGCGGTGACGTGGCGCGCTCGATAGCCGCCTTTTGGCAAGCCCCTAACGTGGCCGAGGCCCAGCGCAGCCTACAAGCTTTTGATCGGGAAACGCTTGTTCTG
>CANFOR010000066.1 GCA_947448675.1 Betaproteobacteria bacterium | reverse complement strand
TGGCAGATGCGGCAAACAAGCCGCCACCACGCCGTCGACCAAGGCGGTGTCCACGCACACCGGCAGGTGCGGGCCGTGCTGCTCGGTAGCGGCCACGGGCAGCACCGCCACGGTTGCAGCCAGCTCGGGTGAAGCGGCCAACTGCGCAAACTGGCGGGTGCTCAGATCCACCCAAAAACGAGAGGGGAGTTGCATCCCCTCATCTTAGCTTGCTGGCAAGCAGCCAGGCCAGATTAAGCGTAGGTGACGCTGCCCGTTGCCGCTACCGTCACGGTTTTGCCCGTTACCGCTGCGTAGGTTTTCGACTTGATGGTGTCGACAAAAATGTACTCGCCTTTGAGCGACGCAGCGGTGGCAGTCATCAGCAAGTAGCCGCGGCGGATGGTGTCGGCATAGTTCAGATCATCAATCAGCCCCAAGCCGGTACCTTGCACGCCGGGTGCCACAGCCGTGCCGTCGAGCGCAGCGGCCAAGCCGCCCAGGCCCGCGCTTTCAAAGCCCGGCGAGGTGACCGAAGAGCCTGCAAACTCAAAGCCCACTTTGTCGCCCGCCAAGGTGGTGAGGTTGGTAAACCAAGCATTGTGCGAGTCGCCCGAGAGCGTGATGAGTTTTTTGCCCTGCGCCTTGATGGTTTGCAAAATCGCCTCGCGCTGCAGCGGGTAACCGTCCCAAGAGTCCAGGTTAAAGGGAATGCGTGGGTTGGTGCTGGTGCTGACCAAGCCAGCTTGCGTGGGCGTGCGGGCCGCCACAGGCGTGGCCTTGGCGGTAAGGAAGTCGGTGATCGCTGTGCCCACCGCCTGCTGGTTGGCGGGTGTGGGGTTGGCCAAAGCCGCGCCCTGCGCCTGCAATACGCTGCCGGGCAGCCACATGCGCGCCATCACGTCTTGGTTGCCCATGATCTGCCAGCTGGCGCTAGACGCAGCGACGCCATTGGTCAGCCAATCTTGTTGGGTGGTGCTCATCATGCGGTGGGTGGCGTCTGTGCCCTTGGTCAAGGCCGTCACATAGCGGCCAATACCGCCGTCGGCGTCGCCATAGGCGTCGTATTGTTTGTCGCGACCTTCGATGCGGGTGTCCACCATGTGCAGGGTGAAAATATTGCCAAAGTCAAAGCGACGGTAGATTTTCAGCAGGTTCGCCGCGTCGGGTGTGCGAATGGGCATCCACTCGTGGTATGCCCGGGCTGCATTGGCTTTGCGCGCAGTCCAGCTGCCCTGGGTCGTGCTGTTGTGGTTCTCAGCGCCGTCTACCCACGAATTGTTGGCAAACTCGTGGTCGTCCCACACGGTGATCCAGGGCATGGCCGCATGCAGGGCCTGCAAATTGGCGTCGCTGCGGTAGGTGGCGTAGCGGGTGCGGTAGTCGTCGAGGCTGACGATCTCATTGGCGGGCGATGTCACGCGGCCCAGGGCGACAGCGTCGGTGTTGCCAAATTTGCTGGGGTCGGCGGCGTATTCGTAAATGTAGTCGCCCACATGAACGGCGTACTGCGCTCCTGATTTGGTAGCGGCGTCATAGGCGTTGAAGTAACCTGCCGAATACAAAGTGCAAGAGAACACAGCAAACTTCACGCTGACGGCATTGCTCGCGGGCAGGGTGCGTGTGGTGCCCACTGGGGACGCATTGCCAAACGCGTCGCGGAAGCGAAAGTAATAGGTGCTGCCCGCTTGCAAGCCGGTGGCGTCCACCTTGTTGGTAAAACCCGTGTCTGCAGTGGAGCTGATGCTGCCCGAAGCCACGATGCTGTCAAACGTGCTGCTGGTACTGACCTGCCAAGTGATCTGCGCGCTCTCATTCAAGTTGGGGTACTTGGCATGCGTCCACAGCATCACGCGGTCGGCCAACGGGTCGCCGCTGGCCACGCCGTATTTGAATTCCACTGGGGTGGTGCTGCCGTCACCGCAACCGAGCAAAGTGCTGCTGCTGATACTGGCAGCCGCCACGGCACCCGCAGAACGAATAAAAAACTCACGGCGATTGGTATTCTGGTGTGACACGGTATAGCCATCCTTGTAAAAAATAAACATTAGCCACTAGGCTTGTGACGCTGCCATGAAGGTGTTGGCTTTTGCAACGCAAAATGCCACGTGTTCCAATACGCTAGGAACTTCCTTAGAAGATCGCTGCTCATATCAACTTATGCTGCCACATCACCTTCGCCACTTCGTTTTCGCTATATTTTTTATAGCTACTCACGCACTTTCCACGGGCGTTGCAGCCCAATCTGGCAGTAAAACCGTGGTCAGCACCGAGCGCGTGCGCGCCGAGCTGATGGCCTATGCGCCCGATGGCGTGGAGCCGGGCAAGCCGCTCTGGGTTGGCCTGCAGTTGGCGCACCAGCCCAGTTGGCACACGTATTGGAAGAACGCGGGCGACTCGGGCTTGCCCACGGTGCTGCAATGGCAGTTGCCCACGGGAGTGAGCGCGGGCGATATTGCCTGGCCGATGCCGCAAAAAATTCGCATCGGCACCCTGGCCAATTACGGCTATGAGGGCACGGTGCTGCTGCCGGTGCCGCTGACCATTGGCCCTGACTTCAAACCCGGCTTGCTGGGCGGCGACCTCGAAGTCAAGCTCAAGGCCAGTTGGTTGGTCTGCCAAAAGCAGTGCATTCCCGAAGACGGCGAGTTTGCGATTCGCCTGCCCATCAAGAGCAGCACGGCGCTGAACGCTAGCCTTTTTGAAGCAGCGTTTCAAGCCCAGCCGCGCGCGGTGGGCGCTTCTTCCATGGCTGCGCCAGCAGTGGGCGCAGCAGCAGCCGCACCGCGCAACGCCGCGCTGCCGCCCAGCACCGCGCGCATTGAAGGTGCGGCGCTGCAGCTGAGCCTGCAAGGCCTGCCCGCCGCGCTGCGCGGCAAAACCCTGCAGCTTTTTGCCGAAACCCCCGAAGTGATCGAAACCGCAGCCGCCTACCCGCAAGCCTGGCAGGGCGCGCTGTGGACGGCCAGCGTGCCCTTGTCGGGCCAGCGCAGCAACAGCCCCAGCAGCATGCCCTTTGTCTTGGTCGCCGACGCGCCACCAGCCGCCGCTCTAGGCCAGGCTAGCCCACCCGGCGGCTGGCGTGTCGAAGCCCAGGTGCTGGGCACGTGGCCTCAACTTACCGCGCTTACCGCGCCCCTTACCGCGCCCGCCAGCCCGGGTGGCGTGCAAACCCCGGCTACTGGCTTGGGCGGTGTGCAAGCGCCCCCCGACGGCCTGGTAGGCAATGCCACAGCCAATGTCCCGCAAAACGCCCAGATGCAAGCCCCCAGCGCGCCGCCCGACACCTCGCTCAGCGGCCTGCTGCTGGCCCTGGCGGGGGCGCTCTTGGGCGGCCTGATCTTGAACCTCATGCCCTGCGTGTTCCCGGTGCTGGCCATCAAGGTTTTGGGCTTTGCCCAGCACGCACCCAAGCGCCACGCCGCACGCATCGACGCGCTGGCCTACACCCTGGGCGTGGTGCTGAGCTTTGTGGCCTTGGGCGCACTGATGCTGGCCCTGCGCGCCGGTGGCGAGGCCCTGGGCTGGGGCTTTCAGCTGCAGTCGCCCGCCGTGGTGGCGGGCCTGGCCCTGCTGTTCACCCTGCTGGGCCTGAACCTCGCAGGCCTGTTTGAACTGGGGCAAATGCTGCCCTCGGGCCTGGCCAGCCTGCAGGCGAAGAACCCCGCCGTGAACGCCCTGCTCTCAGGCGTGTTGGCCGTGGCCATTGCCTCGCCCTGCACCGCACCCTTTATGGGGGCCTCGCTGGGCCTGGCCCTGGCTCTGCCTGCCCTGCAGGCTCTGCTGCTGTTTGCCGCGGTGGGCCTGGGCATGGCCCTGCCCTACTTGGCGGCCAGCCTGCTGCCCGCCGTGGCGCGCCTGTTGCCACGCCCCGGCGCCTGGATGAACACGCTGCGCCGCTTCATGGCCTTCCCCATGTTTGCTACGGTGGCCTGGCTGGTCTGGGTGCTGGGACAGCAAAGCGGCATTGACGGCGCCGGCGCGCTGCTGGCCTTGCTGGTGGCGGTGAGCAGCGTGGTCTGGGCGCTGGGTTTGCAGGGCCGCACGCGGGCCGTAATTGCTACCATTTTAATAGCTGTTAACGCAGTACTGGCGGGCGCTATCGGGCATACCATCACCAAAATCAGCGAAGCGCCGAGCAGCCCTGCGGCCCCCGGCGCGCGCTGGCAAGCTTGGGAGCCGGGCCGGGTCGAACAGGTCTTGGCGCAGGGCCAACCGGTGTTTGTCGACTTCACGGCCGCCTGGTGCGTGACCTGCCAGTACAACAAAAAAACCACGCTGGCCGATGCCGCTTTGCTGGCCGAGATGGACGGCAAAAAAGTGGCCTTCTTGCGCGCCGACTGGACGCGCCGCGACAGCGCCATCACCGCTGCCCTGGGCCAGCTGGGGCGCAACGGCGTGCCGGTGTATGTGCTCTACGCGCCGGGCAAAGCGCCGCAGGTGCTGAGCGAAGTGCTCAGCGTTGACGCAGTGCGCGCGGCGGTGCACAGTTTGTAGTTGTTTCTTTGCCCAAAGCTTTGCCATGCCAAAGCCCTTGTTGACCGCTCCTGCGGCACTCGCCAAGCGCCCACAGCACCTGCTCTCGCGGCCAATTAGCCCCGGCCTTCTAGGCGACCGACTTGGCTGGCAAGACCGTCCGCTTGGCCGACCGCAAAGGCAAAACACGCGGCCTTACGGCTGCTTGGTGAAGTACAAAAGCTAAACTCGGCACATGCCCAACGCCCAGAGCCCGCCCCCCAGCCCAGCGCAATCCGCTGAACCAAGCCCCGCGCAAAGTGTTCACCACATCTTGCAAAACTACCGCACCGTGGCGGTGGTGGGGCTCAGCCCCAAGCCTGCGCGCGACAGTTGGCAAGTGGCCCATTACATGCAAAAACAGGGCTGGCGCATCGTGCCGGTCAACCCCATTGCAGCAGCAGAAAACGCGCAGATTTTGGGCGAAACGGTCTATGCCAGCTTGGGCCAAGCGGCCCAGGCCTTGGCGGCGCGTGGCGAAAAGATCGAGCTGGTGGACTGCTTTCGCAACAGCGCCGACATTCCGCCCGTTGCCGCCGAAGCCATTGCCATTGGCGCGCACGCCCTGTGGATGCAACTGGGCGTGGCCCATGCCGAGGCAGCCGCCCTGGCACGCACTGCAGGCCTGTGGGTGGTGGAAAACCGCTGCCTCGAAATCGACCACATGGCCAGCCTGCGCGCGGCCAAGTTGCCCGAACACTGAGACAATAAGGGCATGACCTTCCAGCCCTTGCAAAATGACAGCTTCCTGCGCGCCTGCATGCGCCAGGCCACGCCCCACACCCCCGTTTGGCTGATGCGCCAAGCGGGCCGCTATTTGCCCGAGTACGTGGCCACCCGCGCCAAAGCCGGCAGCTTTATGGGCTTGGCCACCAATGTGGACTACGCCACAGAGGTGACCTTGCAGCCGCTGGAGCGCTACCCGCTCGACGCAGCGATTTTGTTCAGCGACATCCTGACCGTGCCCGACGCCATGGGCCTGGGGCTGTCTTTTGCCCAGGGCGAGGGGCCGCGCTTTGCGTCACCCGTGCGCACCGAAGCGGCCGTGGCCCAACTGGCCGTGCCCGACATGCACAAGCTGCAGTACGTGTTTGACGCCGTGCACTCGATCCGCAAGGCGCTGAACGGCCGGGTACCGCTGATTGGCTTTAGCGGCAGCCCCTGGACCTTGGCCTGCTACATGGTCGAGGGCGCGGGCTCGGACGACTACCGCTTGGTCAAGACCATGCTCTACAGCCGCCCCGACCTGATGCACCGCATGCTGGCCATCAATGCCGACTCGGTGGCGGCCTACCTGAACGCGCAGATCGACGCCGGGGCCCAAGCGGTGATGATTTTTGACAGCTGGGGCGGCGTCTTGGCCGACGCGGCTTTTCAAGAGTTCAGCCTGGCCTACACAGCCCGCGTGTTGGCCCAGCTCAAGCGCACCGGCGTAGACGGCGCAGTGGTGCCGCGCCTGGTGTTCACCAAGGGCGGTGGCTTGTGGCTGGGCCAGATGGCCGCGCTGGACTGTGAGGTGCTGGGCCTGGACTGGACGGTCAACTTAGGCGGAGCCCGGGCTTTGGTGGGCGGCAATGTGGGTGGCCCTGGCAAAGCCTTGCAAGGCAATATCGACCCCAATGTGCTGTTTGCCCCGCCCGCACAGATTGACACCGAAGTGCAGCGCGTGCTGAACAGCTTTGGCCAGCCGCATACCGACAACCAGCGCAGCGGCCCGACGCATATTTTCAACCTCGGGCATGGCATAAGTCAGTACACACCTCCCGAACACGTGGCGGCATTGGTAGAAGCCGTGCACCGACATTCCAAGGCGATGCGCGCTACTTGACTTATGCACACAAACCATGCTGCGGCGCGGTAAGTGCAGCCCCTGTAAAGATGTGTTGCTATAAAACCAATAGCGCTGCTAAGTCCTTGATTTATATAGGCCACGCAGGGCTGCCAATTTTGCAGGCAAACTAGCAAAAGCCTTATGGAATGCGGCTTTGGCGCTGCTCCTGACAAGCTATCAACAAAGTTATCCACAGAATTTTGGGGTATGCGTAAAAATCCTTTCAATTCAAGTACTTACAGCCCACTTCACCATTCAACTTGAAGAAACGGTGTTTCTTGCAAACTTCCCCCCTACAGCGCCTTGATGTCCTGGTGCCCACGCCCAACCACAGTTCGGTGCGCGGGCCGCTGAGCTACCGAAGTGAGCTGGCACTTGCGCCGGGCAGCTTGGTGCGCGTGCCTTTGGGTAAGCGCGAAGTGCTGGGCATTGTGTGGGATGCGCAAGCGGGCGAAGCCCAAGAGCGCGCCGCCAGCAGCGACAAAAGCCTGGCGGGGGTGCTGGAAGGCGTGGCCCCTTTGTCAAATAATTGGCGCACCTTGGTCGATTTTGCCGCCCGCTACTACCAGCGCAGCCTGGGCGAGGTGGCCTTGGCGGCTTTGCCGCCGCAGTTGCGCGACCTAAAACCCGCGCAAATGGCGCGGCGGCTCCAACGGGCAACGCGCCCAGCCACAGCAAGCACGCCTGCGCGGCCCGAAAACCAGGCGTTTAGCGTGGCAAACGCCACAAACGCTACAAATTCAGTAGCACTCTCCGCAGAGCAGGCGAGCGCTTGCGGGCACATTGCACAAAACAAAGGGCCGTTTTTGCTGTTCGGCGCCACCGGCAGCGGCAAAACCGAGGTCTACCTGCATTGCGTGCAAGCCCTGCTGGCCGCCGACCCGCAGGCCCAGGCCTTGGTGATGGTGCCCGAGATCAACCTCACGCCCCAACTAGAGGCCAGCTTCCATGCGCGCTTTGGCGCGGCCCAGGTGGTCTCGCTGCATAGCGGCATGACCAACCCGCAGCGACTCAAAAGCTGGCTGGCGGCACACCAAGGCGCGGCGCGGATTGTGCTGGGCACGCGCATGGCGGTGTTTGCCTCGATGCCGCACTTGCAGATGATCGTGGTCGACGAAGAGCACGACCCCAGCTACAAGCAGCAAGAAGGGGCACGCTACTCGGCGCGCGACCTGGCCATCTACCGCGGCCACTTAGAGGGCGCCAAGGTGCTGCTGGGCTCGGCCACGCCTTCGCTAGAGAGCTGGACAGCCTGCGAGCGGGGCCGCTACCAGCGTTTGGACATGCCCAGCCGCATTGGTAGCGCAGCGCACAGTGCGCAGCAAGGCGCAAGCTCCGACGCGCAGGCGGGGGCTACGCTGCACAGCGGCCTGCCCAAGCTGCGCTTGGTGGACATGAACCTGCAGCCACCCAAAACCGTGCTGTCTGCGCCCTTGCTGGCGGCGATTGAGCAGCGCATTGCCCGCGGCGAGCAGTCTTTGGTGTTTTTAAACCGGCGTGGCTATGCGCCGGTTTTGGCCTGCAATGCCTGCGAATGGAAGAGCGAGTGCCCGCATTGCAGTGCTTACCGGGTGTTCCACAAGATCGACCGTAGCCTGCGCTGCCACCACTGCGGCTTTGCCGACCGCGTGCCGCGCGCCTGCCCTAGCTGCGGCAATGTCGACATCGCCCCGGTCGGCCGGGGCACCGAGCGCTTAGAGGAGCATTTGGCCGAGTTGCTGGCCAGGGCACAGCGGCCCGACGGCAGCCCGGTGCGCATTGCCCGCATGGACGCTGACAGCACGCGTTTGCAGGGCGCTTTGCAAAGCCAGCTGGCCCAGGTGCATGCGGGCGAGGTAGACGTCTTGGTGGGCACGCAAATGGTCACCAAGGGGCATGACTTTCGGCGCATCACCCTGGTGGCGGCGGTGCAGGCCGACTCGGCGCTGTTTTCCAGCGATTTCCGGGCGCCCGAGCGCTTGTTTGCCCTGCTCATGCAAGCCGCGGGCCGGGCCGGGCGTGACGCCGCCCAGGCCGCGCACAGCGAGATGTGGGTGCAAAGCTTTCACCCCTTGCACCCGCTGTTTGCGGCGCTCAAAAAGCACGACTACCCGGCCTTTGCGCGCCAGCAACTGGCCGAGCGCGAGCAAGCCGGCCTGCCGCCCTATGGCTTTCAGGCCTTGCTGCGCGCTGACGCGCGCAGCCAAGAAGCCGCGCAAGATTTTTTAAAAGCCGCCAGTGCCGATGCACAGACCCTGCCGGGCGCGGAACTGGTGAGCCTGTACCCGCCGGTGCCACTGGGCATCCAGCGCGTGGCCAATGTCGAACGGGCGCAAATGCTGGTGGAATGCGCCTCGCGCGCCGCACTGCAGCGCTTTTTGTGGGCCTGGCAGCCCCTGCTGTGGGCGCGCAAAGACAAGGCCGTGATCCGCTGGGCAATCGACGTTGATCCGCTGCTGATTTAAGCTCCGCAAGCTGAGGGCTCGCCAATGCACATTGGTATACCAAGCGCTAATGCAGTAAGGCCACAGCGCCTGAAAACGTGAGAAAAGCCAGCGCCGTAGAAACCAAAATAATCCGCGCAATGCGCCCGTTATTGGCGCCAAATTTTTCAGCCAAGAGCGAGACATTGCTGGCGCTGGGCAAGGCGGCAACCAAAACCATCACCGTGAGCGCAAATTTGCTCAAAGGAATGCCCAAGGAACGTGCGGCGGTGCCCAGTAACAGCACCAAGAGCGGGTGCAAAACCAACTTTTTTAGCGCCACCGGCACGTATTCGGCCAGGGGTGTGGCGTCTACGCTGTTCATTTGCGAACGCGCCAGGACCGCGCCAATGGTGAACAGGGCCACCGGAGAGGCCGCGTCGGCCAACATGCCCAAGGTTTGCATCACGGGCTTCACGGGTGCCAAACCCAAGGCCGAGGTCAGTGCACCGCACACAATTGCCCAGGGCATGGGGTTGGTGGCCACGCCGCGCAAAGCGTTTTTCAGCGCCACACCAGCGCCATGTTTGTCGGCAGCGTCGAGGCGCGACAAAGCAATGCACAAAGAGCTGGTGACCACCAAGTCCACCACGATGGTCACAATCGCCGGGCCGGCTGCCGCGCTGCCCAGCAAAGCCACCAGCAGGGGCACGCCCATAAAACCGGTGTTAGGAAAAGCCGCCACCAGGGCGCCAAAAGCGGCATTGTTCCAGTCGATGCGCTGGCTCAGCGTCATGGTTACGGTAAAGCCCACCATCACCAAGGCGCACAGCAGGTAGACACCAAACACGCTGGCGTCGAGCAACTGGGCGATCGGTGTGGTCGCGCCAAAGCGGTAGAGCATGCAGGGCAGCGCAAAGTAGAGCACAAAGCTGTTGAGCCCCGGAATCGCCGCTTGCGGCAGCAAACCGCGCCGCGCCGCTACGTAGCCGCAGAGCACCAAGGCAAAGAAAGGGAAGGTAATGAAAAGAATCGCCAGCACCGGCGTATTTTCGCAGGGCATGGGGCGCGGATCCTGCGCGCGGTGTCGGTATGATGCGCCCCTGCGCTGGTTTTGCGCCTGTTTGACCCCTCACCGTCTGCGTCTGCGTTCCCCTTTCATGTCTGCACCTTCCACCGGCCTCAACCTCGCGCAACAAGAAGCCGTGAACTACCTGCATGGGCCTTGCTTGGTGTTGGCTGGCGCGGGCTCGGGTAAAACCCGGGTGATTACGCACAAGATCGGGCGGCTTATTCAAGCCGGGATGGAGCCGCAGCGCATTGCCGCGATTACCTTTACCAACAAAGCTGCGGCCGAGATGCGCGAGCGCGCCAAAAGCCTGATTGGCCGTGATGCCAAAAAAGTGCTCATTTGCACCTTCCACGCCCTGGGTGTGCGCATGCTGCGCCAAGACGGCGAGGCCTTGGGCCTGAAACCGCAGTTCAGCATTTTGGACAGCGACGACGTGACCAGCATCTTGAAAGACTGCGGCGGCAGCACCGACGCGGCCACCGCGCGCCAATGGCAGTGGGCGATCAGCCTGTGGAAAAACATGGGCCTGAACGCCACCCAGGCCGAAGCAATTGCCAAAGACGACAACGAACGCATCACCGCCAAAATCATGGCCCGCTACGAAGAGCGTTTGAGCGCTTACCAAAGCGTAGACTTTGACGATTTGATCGGCCTGCCACTCACCTTGCTACAAAAACACGAGCACGTTAGGCGCAAGTGGCAAGCCTCTCTGGGCCATGTGCTGGTAGACGAGTACCAAGACACGAATGCCACGCAGTACGAAGTGCTCAAGTGTTTGGTGGGCGAACCCGGCCAGGCCGACACTTGCTTCACCGCCGTGGGCGACGACGACCAAAGCATCTACGGCTGGCGCGGTGCCACGCTCGACAACCTGAAGAAGCTTCCGCAGGACTTTCCCAAGCTCAAAGTGATCAAGCTGGAGCAAAACTACCGCAGCACCAGCGCCATCTTGCGCGCGGCCAACAATGTGATTGGGCTCAACCCCAAGCTCTACCCCAAAACCCTGTTCAGCGAGCTGGGTGAGGGCGAGCCGGTGCGCGTGGTCGATGCCGACAACGAAGAGCACGAAGCCGAGCGCACGGTGGCGCGCATCCAGAGCCTGCGCGCACTCACCGTGAGCACGGTCAGCGGCGCGCCCCTGCACAAAGAGTGGCGCGACTTTTGCGTTTTGTACCGCGCCAACCACCAAGCCAAAGTATTTGAAAAAGCCTTGCGCAAAGCCAATGTGCCCTACAAAGTTTCGGGCGGCCAAAGCTTTTTTGACCGCGCAGAAGTCAAAGACCTGTGCGCTTGGTTCCGCCTGTGGATCAACAATGACGACGACCCGGCCTTTCTGCGCGCCATCACCAGCCCCAAGCGCGGCATTGGCCACACCACCCTGCAAAACCTGGGTACCTTCGCCAGCCAGTACAAGCTCAGCCTGTTCGAGGCGCTTTTTTCACCATCGCTGGCAGCCGCCTTGCCCGCCAAGGCCGTGGGCAGCCTGCACGAGTTTGGCCGCTACGTGAACGACCTGGAATTTCGCGCACGCCAGACCCATGGCAAAGAAGACGGCCTGGCCTTTTTGCTGCAATGGTTGAAAGACATCGACTACGAAAAACACCTCTACGACGGTGAAGACAGCGAGAAAATGGCCGCCAGCCGCTGGGCCAATGTGCTGGACTTTTGCGAGTGGATGTCGCTGCGCTGCGGTGGCGATATTGAAGACGCCTCGGGCGCGCTAGAAAGCACGGCCAGCAAGAGCCTGCTCGAAGTGGCCAAAACCATTTCACTGCTCTCGACCATCAGCGAGCGCGAGCAAGACCAAGACGTGGTGATGCTCTCGACCCTGCACGCCGCCAAGGGCTTGGAGTGGCCGCATGTGATGCTGGTGGGCGTGACCGAAGGCATGCTGCCCTTCAAACTCGGCGAAGACGACAACCCCGAAGCCAAAGCCAATGGGCCGATGCAAGAAGGCATTTTGCAGCGTTTGCAAGAAGAGCGCCGCCTGATGTACGTGGGCATTACCCGGGCCCAACGCAGCTTGGCTGTGAGCTGGACCAAGCGCCGCAAAAAGGGCCGCGAGATGGTTCCGGCCCAGCCCAGCCGCTTCATTGGCGAGATGGCGCTGGACCAAGCCAAGGCCAAAGAAGACCCACGCGAAAAGCTCAAAGCCTTGCGTGCCGAATTTGCCAAACGCGCCAGCGACGCCAGCGAACAAGCGGCCCTGCGCGACGCGCAAGCCAAGCCCGTTGCAAGCTAAGTGAGGCCGCGTTAATGCCATTGATGCGGATTCAATTTACTATACTTTTGATAGCTTTTTACGTAGTATCTACGGGCGCTGCAGGCCAATCAGTCTCTGAAACCACTGCGCAACCGAACCCCAATTGCCCAGCTTTTGCCAGCAGCCAAGACATGGGCCAAGCCCATCTATTGGGCCAATGGCAAGCCACCATAGATGGCCAAGCGTCAGCCACTATGGTGCTCGAAAAAAGCGTGGAATACAGCGAAGGCATCAGCGGCAACATAAGGCGCGCAGGTCGCAGCGCATTGGTGGCGGGCGACATCGAAGACGGCGCGCTGCAGCTCGAAGAGTCTGAAGACGGCACCCATATCAGCGCCACCTGGACGGGCAGCTTCAAGCCCGACTCTTGCGGCCTAGCGATCGTGGGCAGCTGGCAATCCGCCGTTGAGAGCACCCCACGCGCATTTATGCTGCGCAAGCAAGTTGCACAGGAAAACGCCAAGTAAAACTGCACCCAGAAAAAAGCCCCTGTTCGCTAGTGCGTACTGGGGCTTTTGTATTTGGTGGCCTGGGGCGGAATCGAACCACCGACACAAGGATTTTCAATCCT
>CANFOR010000065.1 GCA_947448675.1 Betaproteobacteria bacterium | reverse complement strand
CTTCGCTTCGGCATCAGCCTTTGCCTTGGCCGCCGCCTTCTCCGCTTTCAATTTTTTTTGCTCGGCCTGCTG
This sequence comes from Betaproteobacteria bacterium, assembly GCA_947448675.1. Lineage (GTDB taxonomy): Bacteria > Pseudomonadota > Gammaproteobacteria > Burkholderiales > Burkholderiaceae_C > CANFOR01. The sequence goes on along the minus strand of CANFOR010000065.1, from coordinate 12,662 downwards.
AATGATGCGCTTCGCAATGACGGGGATAAACGACTCCTGCGGGACTTTCAGCTTTGCAAAATCAATGTCCTCATAGTCAAGCAGATTGATGGCCGCATGCAGATTGGGCACCGTCAGGGCGCTGGCGTGGATGTAGTCGTCATGTGAAGACAGCCGCGTGTCGATATCGTGCCCTACCATCGCTCGTTTCAGTCCGTCGTTCACGCCCTTGTCAGTCAATGCGGTAACCACGGTGTGCCGGAACGAATGGAAAACTTTGAGCGGGTCAACGATGTTGACCGCTGGCAGGTCGAGATAGGTGCCAAACATGCGGGTCATGTTCTTGCGGTATCCGTTGGTGCCGGGCTGGACGTTGGGGAACAGCTTTGTGTATCCCGCTTTGATGAGGCTCGCGCGATAGTCCACGAGACCCAGATCAATGAGCACGTTATGCACCGGAACCCGCCGCTTGGCATTGGCGTTCTTGCCCTTCAATATGTCAATGATCCAGATGCCCTTGACCGGGTATATCTGCGCCACGTCAAGGCTGGCGATTTCTTCGGCACGGGCGCCGGTAAACAAAGCAATCAGTGGGCACCAGTAGAAGTCTGGCAGTTTCAGCTTTTTGCAGTAGAGGTCGGGGTGAAAGATTTTTTGCAGCTCCTCCGGCGTGAACGGCTCATAGGATTCGGCTTTGTTGTCAGCGTCAACGATGCAGAGGTCTTTGGCTGGGTTGACCATGTTCACCACTTTGTTGCTGATGCAGTATTCAAAAAATCCGTTGAGGATGGTGATGTGGCCGTTAACCGTGGGGGCCTCTCGCCCGAGGGCAAGCAAGTCCTTCTTGTAGTCGGTAACCGTTTTTGCGCTCACCATGGCCACGTCGATATTGCCCGTGGTCTTGATGAATGCTTCCAGCACGCCCCCGTGCTTGCGCCAAGTCGAATCTTTGAGCGTGGCCTTTCGCTCGCCCATGAAGTCGTCTTTGGCTTTTTTCAGAGTGGTGCCGCACTTTGCCATGGGCAGCACCGCAGAGATGCCCGCCGCAATTTCCGCTTGTCTGGCTGCTGCCATGCCCGCCAAGATTGCGGGCAGTTGCGCGGCTTCCTCCGGCGTGTCGGTTTGAATAATGCCCTTGGGCAAGTCAATTACGATTTTTTCACGGATGCGCTGTTTGGCATCAGGTTTGAACAGGTGCGAGAAATTGCCAATGTCGTCATTCATGCGGGTCTCCACTGCGACGGACAGCGCCAAAGCACGCTGCCGGGCGATTGCTGAATCTTTGGTTCTTAGGCTGCGCCGGAACTCTGTTTTGCCAACGGACTGGCGCAATGCTAACGGAACAATCAGCCGGAAATAGTAAACGCCGCAGCGGTCGCGGATCAGGCGGGGGGTTTTGATGCTCACTAGCAACTCCATGAAGGAGCTGGATGAGCGAAGTGGATGATAGCCAGCGCCAAACGGGCCGGGAGGCCGCGCGGGGCTTGGGTTTCAAAAAGTGGTGCGGCTGGCGGGGATCGAACCCACGACCCTTGGCTTCGGAGGCCAATACTCTATCCACTGAGCTACAGCCGCAACCCTGGCCTGCATTGTAGGGGTTTCCACCGGGGCAGCGGCTATAATCTGCGGTTGTTTTGCAGCGTTCACCACCAGAGCACACTATGAGCGATATTGACCACGACGAAGACCACCACAGCGGCCCCATCAAAACCCCTGCCCAGGTTTTGGGTACGGCACTATTTTCTATCGTGGTGCCGATCTTCGCCATCATTGGCTTGGTCTACTTCGTGACCAATGGCGCCAAGCCCGCAGGCTCTAACGACGCAGCGGCCCTGGCCCTGGGCGGCGTGAGCGCCGAGGCGGCTGCGCAAAGCACTGCAGCGCGCATTCAAAAAGTGGGCATGGTTGAAATCCGCGACGCCAACCGTGAGCTCAAAACCGGCGAGCAAGTCTTTAAAGCCCAATGCACCACCTGCCACCTGACCGGCTTGGCGGGTTCGCCCAAGTTTGGCGACGCTGCCGCCTGGGGCCCGCGCATCAAGCAAGGCCTAGAGGCTTTGCTGCATTCGGCCATGGCAGGCAAGGGCGCGATGGGCGCGCAAGCCGGTGGCGATTTTGACGACCTCGAAATCGCGCGCGCCGTGGTCTACATGGCCAATGCCGGTGGCGCCAAGTTTATCGAGCCAGCCAAGCCCGCTGCGGCAGCTGCGCCTGCAGCCAGCGCCGCCGTAGCGGCCAAATAAGCCTGCAAGGCGCATAAACAGTGCGTAGGCAGCTATTTATTTTATAGCATTCATGGCGCTCGCATGCTGCGCATGCGGGCTGCGCACATAGGCAAAACGTGTAGGCAGTTCGCGCGTCAGCACGCTCTGCGCCACCCACAGGCCCTGCTCCAGCGCGTCAGCGGCCAAGACCATGTCTTGGGTGTGCACTAGGCCAAATCCCAGCTCGGTTTCCAGGTACAAGCGGCCATGCTCGTCGAGCGCGCAGCGCTGGGGCCGCGCAGGCAAACCCGTGTGGCTGTGCACCACAAACAAACCCTCGGCGTAATCGACGCGCCACACCCAAGGCGTAGCCTCTAACTCCACAAACACGCGCTGCGGGCCGTTTTGAAAAAACCATTGCCCGGCATAGGCGCCCGTGCTTTCGCAGGCGTAGTTGCGGCCAATAAAGTCGATCAGCTTTTCATGCTGCAAGCGCGAGCCCTTGGCACCGGGCAGGCCGCTGGCAAAGCCCCCCTGGGCTTGGGCGCGGTCGTCGCGCATGTACCAGTTGCCGCGTGCGTCTAGGCCCAACCAGCCGGTGCAATGGGGCACCTGGGGCCATTTGGCCATGGCTTGGCGAACGATGTCATCCATGGCTGAGCTCGCTCAGCGGCTGAGGCTGTGCGTCAGGCTGCGCCAACCACGTGCCCACCGTCTGCGGCAGGGCTTGCAAATGGCCCGGGAAGCCGCCCGCCGCAAAGCCCACATGGCCGCCCTGCGCGGGCTGCCACAGGCGCACATAGCCACCCACCAGCTCGGTTTGTGGCAGGCAACTGGCAGGCACAAACGGGTCGTTGCGCGCGTTCACCACCAAGGCCGGAATGCGAATGCGCTGCAACTGCGGTTTGGCCGAGGCGCGGGCCCAATAGTCTTCGGTGTTCTTGAAGCCGTGCAGGGGTGCGGTGAAGACATTGTCAAATTCGTAGAGGTTGCGCGCAGCCAGTAACGCGGCGCGGTCAAACAGGCCTGGGTGCTGGGCCCATTTGCGCAGGGCCTTGGGCTTCATGCTGCGCAAAAACATGCGTGTGTATACCAGGCGGTTAAAGCCACGCCCGATCGCCTGGCCACTGGCCGCTAGGTCGATCGGCGAGCAGACCGAGGCCACCGCGCTGACCACCTGGGCCGCCGCCGCACCCAGCTCTTGCGCCCAGCGCAGCAGGGCATTGCCGCCCAGCGAAATGCCTACCGCCATAATGCGCCCCTGGCCCACGCCGTGCTGCACATCCATGCGCGCGCGCAGGCGCTGCAGCACCCAAGCGATCTCGGCAAAGTCGCCCGAATGGTAGGCGCGCGGCGCGTGGTTGAGCTCACCACTGCAGCCGCGAAAATGCGGTACCGCAAAGCCCATGCCCTGGGCCCGCGCCCAGTCGGCAAAGGCCTCTGCGTAATGGCTGCGCGAAGAGCCCTCTAAGCCGTGGAACAGCACCAAAATATCCTTGCTGCACTCGCCTATTTTTGCGCCCATATTCGCGCTAGAACGCGGCGCTGTGGCGCTCGGGCTCGGCGGGGGTTGCAAAAAATCCACGTCAATAAAGTCACCATCGGGCGTGGCCCAGCGCTCGCGCTGGTACTGCACCGGCTCGGCCTGCACACGCTTGGCAAACAGCGCAGGCGCAATGGTTTGCAGGTTACCGCCGGGCAACCACCAAGGGGCGCGGTAGTTCAACACCATGGGTAGCCCGCTAATGCAGCACCTGCGGGCCTGCACTGGCCTCTTGCAAGTCTTGTGCGGTGCCGGGGCTGGCATGGTGGGCTACCAAACGCCAGCCCTGCGCGGTCTTGTGGTACACGTTGGTGGCCACCACCCAGGCCTCGTGCGGGCCTTCATTGGTCATCACCTCGATGCGCTCCACAATGTTGTGCACTGCGCTGGCCAGGGCCTGCACTTTGCGCACCCGCTCGGGCGTGATGCGAATCGCTCCGTTGTTGGCAAACATATGCTCCAGCACCGTGCGAATGGCCTGCGCGCCCACCAAACGCGCGCCGCCGGGGTAGACGCACACAATCTCGTCTTCGTCGGCCCAGCAAGCCATGAATTTGTCGATGTCGCCCAGTTGCAGGGCCTCATAAAACGCCGCTTCAATGTCGTCGGCGCTGCCGCCCACGGTGGCGGCTTGGAGTTTGGCTTTGGGTCTGGGCATGGCGCGATTTTCCTCTAAAGCCAGCAGCACTACAGGGCGCGTGGCCAGGGCTTGAAGTGGCGCAGGCGGCGTCCATCTATAGTAGGGCCTTGCTAGGCACTTGGCTTGGCGCTAGATTTTGGCTTTTTTGTCCTTTTATTTTTCTCAGGAGCTGTGCATGAAACGCTTTTTCTCTGCTGCGTTGTTGGCGCTTGGTTTGGCCGCAACGGGCCTGCTCACGGGCTGCGGCTACAACGACTTTCAACGCTTAGACGAGTCGTCTAAAGCCGCCTGGAGCGAGGTGCTCAACCAGTACCAGCGCCGCGCCGACCTGGTGCCCAATATCGTGGCAACCGTCAAAGGCGAGGCGGCCTTTGAGCAAGACACGCTGACCAAGGTCATTGAGGCGCGTTCTAAAGCCACGGCGATGCAAGTTACGCCCGAGACGCTGAACAACCCCGAGGCCTTTAAAAAGTTCCAGGCCGCGCAGGGTGAGTTGGGCGGCGCGCTCAGCCGCCTGATGGTGGTCAGCGAGAACTACCCCAACCTCAAAGCCAACCAGGCATTCGCCGACTTGCGCGTGCAGCTCGAGGGCACCGAGAACCGCATTACCGTGGCGCGCAACCGCTACATCCAAACCGTGGAGAGCTACAACGTGCTGGCGCGCAGCTTCCCCAGTAACCTCACAGCCATGGTGTTCAGCTACGCGCCCAAGCCCAATTTTGCGGTGCAAAACGAGGTGCAAATTTCAGCCCCACCCACCGTCAACTTCGACAAAAAATAAGTGCTTTCAGAAGAAAAAAGCCCCGCAAGGCGCATAAAACATGCGTTGAAAGCTACTTTTTTTGTAGCATTCAGCGCACTACTGGTGTGCCTGATCGGCCTGGCCAGTGCTGCTACACCGGCCCTGGCGCAAGACGCCAGCGGCTTGCAAAGCGTTCCGGTTTTAAGCGGCCATGTGGTCGACAGCACGGGCACGCTGAGCAGCGCCCAGCAGCAAGCGCTCGAGGCCAAGCTGGCCGCGTTTGAGCGGGCCAAGGGTTCGCAGATCGCCATGCTGCTGGTGCCCAGCACCCAGCCGGAAGACATTGCCAGCTACGCCAACCGGGTGGCCAACAGCTGGAAGATCGGCCGCAAAGATGTGGGCGACGGTGTGCTGCTGATCGTCGCTAAAAACGACCGCCATTTGCGCATTGAAGTGGCCAAGAGCCTAGAAGGCGCGATTCCCGACCTGGCTGCCAAGCAAATCATCGAGCGCGCCCTCGCCCCTTCGCTGCGCCAAGGCGACTATGCGGGCGGGTTGGGGGCGGCGGCCGACCAGCTGATGGCGCGTATCAGCGGCGAGGCCCTGCCCGAGCCCCCCGCGGTAAGCCCACCGCGCAGTGGGCAAAACCACAGCTTTGGCAATGGCGGTTTTGACTGGACACAACTGGCCATCTTTTTGTTTTTTGCTGTGCCGATTGCGGGCGGCATCGCGCGCAACCTGTTTGGCCAACGCCTAGGAGCACTGCTCACCGGCGGGGCGGTGGGCCTGTTGGCTTGGCTGTTTACCACCAGCGTCGTGCTGGCCGTGGTGGCCGCCGTGCTGGCCCTGTTGTTTGGCCTGTTCAGCAGCTTTTTGCCGGGGCGCAGCACGGGCTATATGCCCGGTGGCTATGGGGGCGGGCATTATGGCGGTGGCGGCTTTGGTGGCGGCTCGGGTGGTGGCGGTGGCGGTTTTAGCTCGGGTGGCGGTGGCGACTTTGGTGGCGGTGGCGCCTCGGGGAGCTATTGATGCACCACACACCCCAACAAAGCCTGTGGGCCAAGCTGCAACGTCTGCTGCGCCACCACTGGCAAGGCCGTCACCCGGCCCAGCGCGCCCTACCGCCCGAGGCGCTAGAGCGCCTGCTGCAGCGCGTGCGCGCCAGCGAGGCCCAACACAGCGGCGAGATCCGCCTGTGCATTGAAGCAGCCCTGCCCATCAGCTACCTGTGGCGCGGCCTTGCAGCACGCCAGCGCGCGGTCATGCTGTTTGGCAAGCTGCGGGTGTGGGACACTGCGCACAACAACGGCGTGCTGATCTACCTGCTACTGGCCGAGCGCGCTATAGAAATCGTAGCTGACCGCGGGCTCCAGCCCTACGTTAGTGAGGCTCAGTGGCAGAGCATGGCGCAGGGTATGTCGGCCGCTTTTGCGCAAGGCCGCTATGAAGACGGCCTCAACCAAGCGCTAGGCGAAGTCTCTGCCGTGATGCTGCAGCACTTTACGCTGGCGGCTGGTGAGCAGCACCAGAACCAATTACCCGATCAAGCCACCATACTGTGAAGACCACAAAGGGCTCACAGCCGAGTCGCTAAAGCCGCTGCCCAAGAGGCAGTCGCCTTCTTTGAGCATGGCCCACAGGGCTTGTGACAAGTCTTCGGTCAGCATGCTCTCTTCGGCAAACCAATCGGCCGACACATAGCGGCTGCTCATCGTGGCCAAAGCCCGGTACACCGGCGCAGTGGCATACACCTGGGGTAAATCGGGCCAGCGCATCAGGCGGTACTCGCGGTTGCCGTCTGGCGGGGCCAAGCTGCTCAGGCATTGGCTTTGGTCCAGCAACAGCATGAGCTGGCCATGCTCAAACTCCGACAACTGCGTTGCCTGCTGAAACCATGCGTAGGGCACATAGCGGTTGCGCATGTGCAGCAGTGCGCGAGTTACAAGGGTGTTGCTACTGTAGAGCAATGGCAGCGCTGGCCATTGCGTCAGTTTGAGCATGTGGCGGTCGTTTACCACCTGCGGCATTACGTCGAAAGTATTGCGTTTTGCCTCGCTTGTAGTCAAACCACTACGCAGGCGGATACGCAGCCAAGTAAATATATTGCGAATCTGTGCATTCATATACGTATTGTGAAGTTGCGAACTACACAAAACAATACATATAGCGCAGTATCACGACAAAGCAGCTTTGCAAATAACTGCTTTGTAGCTCTTTGAGATTAATAATGTTTGACTTAAATACCGCACAAATTTTTGAATCGGTCGCGCGCCACGCCAGTTTAAGCAAAGCCGCTAAAGACTTAAGTGTGGCGGTGTCCACTATTGGTCGCAAAATCGACGAGCTAGAGCGAGCGCTGGGCGTTATTTTGTTGCAGCGCGACACACGCAGTTGCAAGCTCACTGCAGCGGGCGAAGACTTTGCGCATTACTGCAAACAAGCATTGCTCAAAATCGAGCAGGGGCACAATGCCGTACAACGCTATCACTTAGCGCCCCATGGTACGGTGCGGGTGATGGCTTTACCCGGCATGACCCGCGCCTTTATTGCACCCAATTTGCACAAGCTGTGGGCCCAGCACCCAGACATCCAAGTGGAGTTATCCCCCTATAGTTTTGACGCTGTGGTAGATGCGCATGTAGTCGACATAGCGCTGCGCAGCTTCATGCCAGAAGACAGCTCGACCGTGGTTCGTCTGGTGGGGCGTTCTGCTTTGGGAATTTTTGCCAGCCCGGGGTTTTTAAAACACTATGGCCCCATACGTACTTTGGCCGACGTGACCCGCAAGCCCCATGCGGCTTTGCTACACAATAAACACAGCCAACGGAGCTATGCGCTTGCGCCCAACAACTTGACCCATGCCAAAGCCGACGAACCCGGTGCAGTCGCTTTGCAGCCCGTCTTGGCAAGTTCCGACTCTTACTGCTTGCTAGAAGCAGCGCTGAGCGACGCCGTTGTCACTTGCCTACCCCACTGGTTGGCCAAGCCCTATGTAGCGACTGGCTGCTTGCAGCATCTGCTACCCGAGGTGGTAGACCATGCACCGATTTACACCGCCTGCGCAAGCGCTGCTGGCCTGCCCCAGCGGGTGCGCATTGTGCTCGACTTTTTGCACCAAACTATTGGTCCGCGATTGGCCGTAACGCTCTAAATTCTGCAGCTTGCGCCGCCAGCCATTTGGGGCCTCAGTGCACGATAACCGGGTTTTGCGCCAACTCGGCGTAGCGCTCCAGCGTGTCTTCGACTTCTTCTTGCGTGGGGGTTTTGGCCTGCCAAGCGGTAATTTGCTGCTGAAACAGCTCAGCCCAAGAGCCGTCGAGGTACACCTCTTTGCCCGAGCGCTTGTCGACGATCTCAAAACCATTGCGCGCCAGTTGCGGCATGGTGATGTCAGAGCTGCGCCCCGAATCGGTGGCCAAAAGCGGCATGTCGGCCTGCATGTGAACCACCACAAAACTGTCTGAGTCGTAAAGCATTTGCATAGCGCTAGGTTACCTCAATTTTTATAGCTTGCATGTAGCCATGTTGATGCCGATTGCAAGAGCGACCTAGGGTTTGCGTGTAGGTTGCGTGTAGGAATTGGCAAACTCCCCCGGCAAATTGGCCCGTGGGCTGCCGTTGGCATCCATGGCACTAGGCAGCAGCATTAAGGTGCGTCAACGGCGTGCACTTGCTGATCGATGAAATTGCCATTGGCCTCGGTGATTTTGATGCGCGCGGGCAAGTAACCCAGGCTGGGGGCCAACCACAGCTCGATTTTTTGCTCGTAGTCGCGGCGCGGCAGGCGGCTGAGCTTGCGTGTGGCCAGAGGGCCAATGGGCAGGTCCAGGCTTTCGTCAGGCTCTACGGTCCACAGCCACAGCTCGGCGCTGCGCGGGCCCGCCGTTTGCAGGCTGATGCTGCTGCCCTCGGCGTGGGCCTGACCCGCCAGCAGCGCGCCGAGCTGCAAAAACACGCTCAACTGGTCTTGCGCACCCGCCTGCAAAACCGCCTCGGGCGTGTTGGTGCTGAATACAATTTTGCCGCTGGCGCGCTCGAAATGCGCGGCCACTTCGCTGGCCTTGCGCGCTTTGTCGCTAAAGCGTATGGGGGCCAGGCCCGCAGCGCCCAGGCTGCCCACGCTGCTGCGTTCACGCAGGCTGGCGGAGAGTAGGCGCACGCTCAAGCGCGCCCCATAGCTTTGCCCATCATGCTGCCACAAGAGTTCGCCCGTGGCCCCCGCCAGAGGCTGGCCGCCGCTTTGGCCACTGACTTTGTAGCGCAAACGGGCCGCGCCCGGCAGCACGACCGGGCCCAGCGTGGAGGCCATCGACGGGCTGCTGCTTGCGCTGGCGCCTGGGCCCATAGCGGGCCGAACCGTCTGGGCACTAGGCAAGGGTGCCAGCGCAGCACTGGCGGGGCTTTGCGGGGCTTGTGCCAGCGCAAATTCCACGGGCATTTCGGGCTGTTTTTGCTCTGAAGCAAGAGCATTTTCTGCCGCCCGCGCGGCTTCGCTGGCGCGCTCGGGACTTAGGTTGGCTGTTAGGCTGGCTCTTTGGCTGGCTCTTTGGCTGGCTCTTAGGCTGGCTCTTAGGCTGGATTGCGGCCTAGCTCTTCGCGCAGAGCGGCCTTGAGCAGCAGGCGTCTGGCTGGGCTGGGGGGTTGCGGTAACCTGCCCCCCAGCCTGTACGGCGGCGGCATCGGGCGGCACACTGCGCAGGCGCAAAGCGGGCGCTTCACTTGCGGCCGTGTGCAAAAAACCGCCTGCAATGCCCGCCAATAGTGCGTAGTGCGCTAGTAAAACAATAGCAGTCAAGCCCAGCCAAGTGCGCTTGCGAAGCATGGCTTTAACCCGCCGGGTAGCCCAGCTCGTGCGAGAGTTGGCGTGCTGCCGCCAGCAAAGGCTTGGCCACGCCGCCGCTCCAGGCCGCGTCTACCCGCGCGCTGGAACCCAAGGCCACCAGTCCCAGCACCAAGTGGCCGTCGGCGTCGAACACCGGGGCGCAAAAACCTGCCACCCCCGGCAACAGGGTGTCGACGACCCGGGCCAAGCCGCGCGCACGCACCTCGGCCAGCAGGGTTTTAACTTCGGCCATATTGCGCGGAAGGTCGCCACGGCCTTGGCGCGCCGCACGCACCAGCTCGGCTTTGATCAGCGGTACCAGCGCGGCCTGCGCCCGGCCCGCCGCAATGTAGGCGGCAAAGCAGCGGCCCGTGGCCGAAGACAACAGAGGCATCACGTCGCCCAAGCGCAGGTTAACCGTCACCGCCTCGGGCGACTCCTCCCAGTGCACGATGGTCGGGCCGTGGTTGCCCCACACCGCCAGGGCCAGGGTATGGCCGATTTGCTCCATGAGCAGCCCCATGCGCTCACGCGCCAGGGCCACAGCGTCGAGCCGAGAGAGCGCCGCCAAGCCCAGTTGCAACGCGGCGGGGCCCAAGTCGTAGCGGGTATTGCCGCCGTCTTGCGCCACCAAGCCCAGGCGCTGGAAGCTCACCAAATAGCGGTGCGCCTTGGCTGCGCTCATGCCAGCCGTAGCGGCCAGGTCTTTGAGCATGAGCGGGCCGGGGGCTTGGGTCAACGCGCCCAGCAAAGCAAAGCCCACTTCGACCGACTGGATGCCCGCGCGCGCCGCTGGCCCGGCCTGGGGTTTAGCCTGCAGCTTCGTTCGCTTGGGGCCTGCGCTAGAATTACGTTTAGGTAAATTCATTTCACAATGCGTAATTTTAAGAATCTGCGCAGCATACCCGAAAGCAGCACCGCATGAAACTCGCTACCTACCAAGACGGCTCGCGCGACGGCCAGTTGCTAATCGTCTCACGCGACCTCGCCAGCGCCCATTATGCGACCGGCATTGCCAGCACCATGCAGCAATTGCTCGACGACTGGGGCTTCATCAGCCCGCAGCTGCAAGAGCTGTCGCAGAGCCTGAACCACGGCAAAGCGCGCCACGCCTTTCCCTTTGAGCCCAGCCGCTGCATGGCCCCACTGCCACGCGCCTACCAGTGGGCCGACGGCTCGGCCTACATCAACCACGTCGAGCTGGTGCGCTTGGCGCGGCACAGCGAGGTGCCCGCCAACTACTACACCGAGCCACTGATGTACCAAGGCGGCAGCGACGACTTTTTAGGCCCGTGCCAAGACGCGTCCTTTGCCGACCTGGCCTGGGGCGTCGACTTCGAGGCCGAGCTGGCCGTCATCACCGGCGACGTGCCGATGGGCGCCACGCCCGAGCAAGCGCTGGACGGCATTCGCCTGCTCATGCTGGCCAACGACTGGAGCCTGCGCCACCTGGTGCCCGACGAGTTGGCCAAGAGCTTTGGCTTTTTGCAAAGCAAGCCCGCCACCGCGTTTAGCCCGGTGGCTGTGACGCTGGACGAACTGGTCTTCAACGGCGAGAACGCCTGGAGCAAAGGCCGCGCCCACTTGAGCGTGCAAAGCAGTTGGAACGGCCGCAAGGTCGGCCTGTGCGAGTCGGGTAAAGAGATGACTTTCCACTTCGGCCAACTGATCGCTCACCTGTGCAAAACCCGCAATATGCGCGCGGGCTCCATCGTCGGCAGCGGCACCATCAGCAACCGCGCGGTCGAGAAAAATGGCAAAAAAGAATGGCCCAATGGCTACAGTTGCATTGCCGAAAGGCGCGCCATCGAAACCATCTTAGACGGCAAGCCCAGCACCGACTACATGCAGTGGGGCGACACCATCCGCATCGAAGCCAAGGGCAAAGACGGGCTGAGTGTGTTTGGCGCGATTGAGCAAAAAGTGGTGGCCCTGGCATGAGCAGCATGGGCAACATGCCCAGCGGCGCGCAAGCCATTGCCGACACCCAACGCTGGCTCGAACGCGCCGTGATCGGCCTGAACCTTTGCCCCTTTGCCAAGGCCGAGCATGTGCATGGCCGCATTCGCTTTTGCGTCAGCGATGCGCAAGACCGCGCCGCTTTGCTAGAAAATTTGCGCGCCGAACTGCTGTTTTTGCAAGCTGCCGACCCTGCGCAAACCGAGACCACCCTGCTCTTGCACCCTCAGGTGCTGAATGAATTTTTAGAGTACAACGACTTTCTGCACGACGCCGACGCGCTGCTAGAAAGCATGGCGCTAGACGGTGTGTTCCAAATCGCCAGCTTCCACCCGCAGTACCAGTTTGCGCTAACCGCAGCAGACGACATCGGCAACTACAGCAACCGCTCGCCCTACCCCTGCCTGCACTTGCTGCGCGAGGCCAGCGTCGAGCGCGCAGTGGCCGCCTTTGCGGAGGCCGAGCACATTTACGAGCGCAATCTGCTCACGCTGGAGCGCTTGGGCTTAGCCGGGTGGAACACGCTCATGGCCAAGGCATAAGTCTGGGGTTTGCTGACGCCAGCAATCGCTGGCGCAGCCTATGATCGGCGCATGCCTCCAAAAACGAAATCAGAACCCAAGCCCGTAACCCACGCCGCTGCAGAAAAACACGAAGTCCGCCCCGGCCAGTCGGTGGCGCTCTTGCAAGACCTGCACATTCTCACGCGGGACGGCAAGCTCAACCAGGACTCGCGGCGCAAGCTCAAGCAGGTCTACCACCTGCTCAACTTT
>CANFOR010000064.1 GCA_947448675.1 Betaproteobacteria bacterium | reverse complement strand
CACTGGATTTCGCAGCTTGTAAGCGATGTTTGTGCGGGCAGTCTACCAGTAAAAAGTACACACAAGTTCACAGTTGCATGACAGTGCAGCTTTTTTCATGCGCCAGGCCGGTCAAGGCCGCGCAAGCCGTTTACGATACGCTCTGTTGTACACATTACAGGGGACTCGCTATGGGCGCACAGTGGAAAGCCAAGGGCAAAGAGTTGGCCGCCAACGCCAGGGGCAAGCTGTTTGGCCGCTTGGCCAAAGACATCATGGTCGCGGCGCGCAGTGGGGCCGACCCGGCCAGTAACTCCAAGCTGCGCTTGGTGGTCGAGCAGGCGCGCAAGGTCTCGATGCCCAAAGAAACCCTCGAACGCGCCATTAAAAAAGGCGCTGGTCTGAGCGGTGAGGTGGTGCATTTTGAACACGTCATCTACGAAGGCTTTGCGCCGCACCGGGTGGCCGTGATGGTCGAGTGTCTGACCGACAACCTCAACCGCACCGCGCCCGAGATGCGGGTGCTGTTTCGCAAAGGCCAGTTGGGTACCTCGGGCTCAGTGTCGTGGGACTTCAACCATGTTGGCATGATCGAAGCCGAGCCCGCTAACCCGCAGGCCGATGCTGAGTTGGCTGCTATCGAAGCCGGAGCACAAGACTTTGAGCCCGGCGAAGAAGGCAGCAGCATCTTCATCACCGATGCCACCGACCTTGACCTGGTCAGCCGCGCCCTGCCCGCCCAAGGCTTTACGGTGCTGTCGGCCAAACTGGGCTACAAACCCAAAAACCCAATCGACCCGGCCAGCCTAGGCCCTGCCGAGCTGGAAGAAGTGGAAGCCTTTTTAGCCGCCATTGACGGCAACGACGACGTACAAAGCGTCTACGTCGGTCTGGCTGGCTAGTTGCGAAGTCGCCCTTTAAGACACTACGACGCTACAAAAAACATAGCTTCTGACGCATATTTGGTGAGCCTTTCAGCTTGTTTCACCTGCAATATCAGCTTGCTTTTGGCTCAGCGTCTTGCAGCGCGCGCCACATCACTTTGCCGCTACCGCTTTTGGGCAGTGCATCAACAAACTGCACGATCTTGGGCGCTTTGTAGACGGCCATATTGTCACGGCACCAGTCGATGATCTCTTGCGCGCCCGTTGCCTTATGGCTGGCGCGCAGCACCACCATGGCCTTGACGCTCTCGCCGCGGTAAGCATCATGCGTGCTAATGATGCAGGCCTCGGCAATAGCGGGGTGGCGAAACATCAGCGCCTCCACCTCGGCCGGCCAAACCTTAAAGCCGCTGGCATTGATCATGCGCTTTAAGCGGTCGGTGATGAAGAAGTAGCCATCTTCGTCCACGTGGCCTAGGTCGCCGCTGCGGAAGAAACGCTTGCCATCGAGCTCAAAAAAGGCCGCGGCCGTGGCCTCGGGCCGCTTCCAGTAGCCTTGAAACACCTCGGGCCCGTGCATCACGATTTCGCCCTGCTCACCTTGCGGAACCTCTTGCAAAGTGTCGGGGTTGACCACCCGTGCGTCGGTACCCATAAAGGGGATGCCCAGACACTGCTGCTTGGGCGCGTCAGGCGGGTTACTGTGGCTGGGTGCGGCGGTTTCGGTCAGGCCATAGCCTTCGATGTATTTGAGCCCATAGGCGTCGAGCAGACGCTGCGCCACGGCCTGAGGCATGGCCGCGCCTCCGCCGCCAATTTGCACCAGGCTCGACAGGTCGTATTCGGCAAACTTTGGACTGGCCAGGAGGTCGATCACCATGGTCGGGATATTCGTCCAACCCGTCACCCGCCACTTGGAGATCAAGCGCCCGGCCAGGTCGCGGTCCCATCGCGGCATCATCACCAAAGTGGCGCCGGTGTAGATGCTGGAATGCATCACGCTGACCATGCCAGTGATGTGGAACATCGGCACCACCAAGAGTGCCACGCCTTCGTGGGTTGCATTGCCCCAAATCGAGCTGGCCACGGCGTTGTGCATGATGCTACGGTGCAGGTGCATGCAGCCCTTGGGCAAGCCCGTGGTGCCACTGGTATAGGGCAACACGGCCAGGTCGCTCGGGCCTACCGTCAGCTCGGGCAAGGCGGCTAGGCTTTGCACTGCATCGCTCCAGGCATGGGCGCTGCCGCCCTGCAGGCTGGGCAGCGCGTGCGGGGTGAGCAGCCAAGCATGCCAAGCGGGGGGCATATCGGCGCGGGTTTGCGCTTGGTCGCCTGGCAGTGCGTCGGCAAACTGGGTAACCACCAAGTGCTGCAAGCGCTGCTCGGGCGGCAGGGCGTCACTCACAGCGGCCAACTCGGCGGCCAGGTCGGCCGTGGTGATGGCGACTTTGGCGTCAGGGTCGGTGATGTAGTGCTTTAACTCCTCGGCGCGGTTCATCGGGTTGACCGGCACCACCACCGCATTGGCCCGCAAAATCGCAAAATGGGCGATCAAAAGCTGCGGGCAGTTTTGCATACTCAGCACCACCCTGTCACCCTTTTGCACGCCCAAGGCGCATAAACAGGCCGCGAGGCGCTCTGCTTTTTGTAGCACCTCGGCGTAGCTAAAGACCCGGCCAAAGAACACAATGGCGGCTTTGTCAGGGTAGCGCCGGGCGCTGGTGGCCAGGTTGTCCCACAGTGAGACTTGGGGTATGGAAATGCTCTTGGGTAGGCGTTTGGGCCAAAAGGCGTAGTGGGGGTTACTTGCAGTCACACGTAAAAATCCTTACTAGGTAAACTAAATATTGCCCCTATCATGCTGGCAAGGAACCCATACCCGTGCCCATGAAAACCCTCAACACCCACATACCCGCACTTGCAGGGGCGCACGGTCTATGAACGACAGCATTCTAGAGACCAGCAATTTGGTCAAAGAGTTCAAGGGCTTTGTGGCGGTGAACGACGTCACGCTGTCCATCAAACGCCACAGCATCCATGCGCTGATCGGCCCCAATGGCGCTGGCAAAACCACCTTCTTCAACCTGCTGACCAAGTTCCTGATTCCCACTGCGGGCAGCATTCGCTACAACGGCATCGACATCACCCACGAAAAACCCGCGCAAACCGCGCGCCGTGGCCTGGTGCGTTCCTTCCAAATTTCGGCCATCTTCCCGCATATGACGGCGCTCGAAAACGTGCGTGTGGCCTTGCAGCGCAAACTGCCCACCTCGTTCCACTTTTGGAGTTCTGGCCAGTCACTCAATCGCTTGAACGACCGCGCCATGCAGCTTTTGGCCGAAGTCGGATTAACCGAATTTGCCAGCACCCAAGCCGTCGAGCTGGCCTATGGCCGCAAACGCGCACTGGAGTTGGCTACCACGCTGGCGCTAGAGCCCGAGCTGATGCTGCTCGACGAACCGACCCAAGGCATGGGCCACGAAGACGTCGCCCAGGTAGCCCAGCTGATTAAAAAAGTTTCTGCGGGGCGCACGATTTTGATGGTCGAACACAATATGAGCGTAGTCTCTTCCATCGCCGACACCATTACCGTGTTGCAGCGCGGCGCGGTCATCGCCGAAGGACCCTATGCCACCGTCTCGAAAAACCCGCTGGTGATCGAAGCCTATATGGGCAGCGCCAGCACCGAGCTGCAAGGAGCCCACTAATGGCAGCCCCTCTGCTGTACATCAAAGACCTGCACGCCTGGTATGGCGAGTCGCACATCTTGCATGGCGTAAACCTGTCGGTTAACGCTGGGGAAGTGGTGGCCCTACTGGGCCGCAATGGCGCTGGCCGCACCACCACCATGCGCGCCATCATGGGTCTGACGGGCTCGCGCAAAGGCTCGATCCACATCAACGGCAAAGAAACCATTGGCATGGCCACCCACCGCATAGCGCGCCTGGGCCTGGGCTACTGCCCGGAAGAGCGCGGCATTTTCTCCTCGCTCTCGGCCCACGAAAACTTGCTCTTGCCACCCAAAGTAGGCACTACGGCAGGCATGACGGTCGAGCGCATTTACGAGATGTTCCCCAACCTGCAAGAGCGCGCCAACAGCCCCGGCACGCGCCTCTCGGGTGGCGAACAGCAAATGCTGGCGGTAGCGCGCATTTTGCGCACCGGCGCGCGCATCTTGCTGCTCGACGAAATCTCAGAGGGTCTGGCCCCCGTCATTGTGCAAAAGCTGGCGTCGATGATTTTGGCGCTCAAGCAAGAGGGCTACACCATCATCTTGGTCGAGCAAAACTTTCGCTTTGCCGCGCCCCTGGCCGACCGCTTTTACGTTATGGAACATGGGCAAATCGTGCAGCAGTTTCCGCAAGCCGAGTTGGCGCAAAAAATGGACTTATTGCACGAGTTCTTGGGCGTTTGATTCATCCGTTTATTGTTTTTTTGATTATTTTGATTATTTTCAACAGGAGTGTTTATGAAGCGTTTTTCTAAAGCCACATTGGCCATTTCCCTGGGCGCAGCTTTTGCCGCACCAGCCATGGCTGCCGACGTCGTCATTGGCGACATCGACGACATGTCAGGTCTCTACGCCGACGTGATTGGCCAAGGTGGCGTAGAAGCCGCCAAAATGGCCATTGCCGACTTTGGCGGCAGCGTGCTGGGCCGCAAAATCGTCTTCGTCAGCGCCGACCACCAAAACAAGCCCGACGTGGGCTCGTCTAAGTTCCGTGAATGGTCCGACCAAGCCGGCCTGAACGTGCTGCTGGGTGGCTCGAACACCGGCGTGAGCATCGCCATGGCCAAAGTTGCAGCCGAGAAAAAAGTGCCATTCATCGCCATTGGCGCGGCCGGCGCATCGCTCACCAACAACGACTGCACAGCCTACACCGTGCACTACGCCTATGACACCACAGCCCTGGCCAATGGCACGGCCAGCGTGATCACCAAAAACGGTGGCAAAAGCTGGTACTTTTTAACCGCTGACTACGCCTTTGGCACCCAGCTGCAAGACGCCGCCACTAAGGTGGTGGTGGCCAATGGTGGCAAGTCGCTCGGCGCCGTGCGCGTGCCTTTGGCAGCGTCGGACTTCTCGTCCTTCTTGCTGCAAGCCCAGGGCTCCAAAGCCCAGGTGCTGGGTCTGTCGAACGCAGGCAACGACTTCACCAATTCGCTCAAAGCCGCTAATGAGTTTGGTATCACCAAAACCATGAAGCCTGCCGCTTTGCTGGCCTTTATCAGCGACATCCACAGCCTGGGCCTCAAAACCGCGCAGGGCCTGTATTTGACCACCGGCTGGTACTGGGACTTGGACGAAAAAACCCGCGCTTTTGGCAAACGCTACTTCGACAAAATGAAGCGCGAGCCGACCATGAACCAAGCCGCCTACTACTCGGCCACCTTGACCTATTTGAACGCCGTCAAAGCCGCTGGCACAACCGACTCTGCCAAGGTGATGGAGCAGCTCAAAAAGGCCAAGATCAATGACATGTTCACCACCAATGGCTACATCCGGGCCGACGGCGTGATGGTGCACGACATGTATGTGATGCAAGTCAAAACGCCTGACGAGTCCAAGTACCCATGGGACTACTACAAAGTGGTGAAGAAGATGTCGGGCGAAGAGGCCTTTGGCCCGCTGTCGGACTCTACTTGCCCCTTGGTCAAGAAGTAATCTCACCACCCACTTGGCATACGCATGAACGAAATTTTCGGCATCCCGGTTCCGGTCATCCTGGGGCAACTGCTGCTCGGCCTGGTCAATGGCTCTTTTTACGCCATGCTCAGCCTCGGGCTGGCAGTGATCTTTGGCCTGCTGGGTGTCGTTAATTTCGCCCATGGCGCTTTTTACATGCTGGGCGCATACGCGGCCTGGATCGCGCTCGACAAGTTCGGCATCAACTACTGGTTTGCGCTGGTCTTGTCGCCCTTGGTGGTCGGCGCGCTGGGCATCGTGCTAGAGCGTTTGTTCTTGCGCCATTTGTACAAAATCGACCCGCTCTACGGCCTCTTGCTGACCTTCGGTTTGGCCTTGATCGCCGAGGGCGTGTTGCGTGAAATTTATGGCTCCTCGGGCCAGTCTTACCCTGTGCCAGAGTTGCTCACCGGCGCGACCAATGTGGGCTTCATGATTCTGCCCAACTACCGTTTTTGGGTCATTATTTCTTCGCTCACCATCTGCTTTAGCACCTGGTTCATCATCGAGCGCACCCGCCTGGGCGCCACCCTGCGCGCAGCCACTGAAAACGCACAACTGGTGCAGGCTTTTGGCATCAATGTGCCGGTCATCGTCATGCTCACCTATGGCGCAGGCGTGGGCTTGGCGGCGTTGGCCGGCGTGCTCTCGGCACCCGTTATCCAGGTATCCCCGCTGATGGGTTCCTCGCTGGTGATTGTGGTGTTTGCCGTGGTCGTGATCGGCGGCATGGGCTCGATCATGGGCTCCATCTTGAGTGGCCTGGCCCTGGGCGTGATCGAAGGCTTTACCAAAGTGATCTACCCCGAGGCCTCGAACATCGTGGTTTTCGTCATCATGGCCCTGGTGTTGTTCTGGCGTCCCGCCGGTTTGTTTGGCAAGGACTAGACCATGCGCTCCATGAAATCTTTGTACGCGGTACTAATCTTGGCGGGCTTGGCCGCACCGCTCTTGGGCGTGTACCCCGTGTACTTGATGACGCTCTACTGCTTTGCGATTTTTGCCTGCGCCTTCAACCTGCTCTTGGGTTTTGGCGGCATGCTTTCCTTTGGCCATGCGGCCTACTTTGGTTTTGCGGCTTACATCACCGGCTGGCTGATCACAGCCCATGGCTGGGGTTCGCTGCCCGCTATTGTTGCGGGCATGCTGGTGGCGGCACTCATGGGTTTGGTCATTGGCCTGATCGCCATTCGCCGCACCGGCATTTACTTTGCCATGACCACGCTGGCGCTCTCGCAAGTGGTGTATTTTGTCTGCCTGCAAGCGCCCTTTACTGGCGGTGAAAACGGCTTGCAAGGCGTGCCGCGCGGCAGCTTGCTAGGCTTGGTC
The DNA here is from genome assembly GCA_947448675.1 of Betaproteobacteria bacterium. Taxonomy (GTDB): domain Bacteria; phylum Pseudomonadota; class Gammaproteobacteria; order Burkholderiales; family Burkholderiaceae_C; genus CANFOR01. The sequence continues at coordinate 5,931 of CANFOR010000064.1, read as the reverse complement.
TCATTCAAGAGCGACACCGCGCTCTACTACTTTGTCTTCGCCTGTTTGGTGGGCGTTTACCTGTTCATCAGCCGCGTGGTGCACTCGCCTTTTGGCCAAGTGCTCAAGGCCATCCGCGAGAACGAGCCACGCGCCGTCTCACTGGGTTACGACGTCAACCGCTACAAGCTTTTGGTGTTTGTGCTCTCCGCTGGCTTGGCCGGTTTGGCCGGGTCGCTCAAGTCCTTGGTACTGAGCTTTGCCACCCTGTCTGACGTGCTGCAAGCCACCTCGGGCGAAGTGATTTTGATGACGCTTTTGGGCGGCTCGGGCACCTTCTTTGGGCCCATCGTCGGCGCGGGCATTGTGGTCACGCTGCAAGACATGCTGGCCGATCGCGTGGGCTCTTGGGTCACCGTCATCATTGGCGTGATTTTTGTGGTCTGTGTGATGGCCTTCCGCAAGGGCGTGGTGGGCGAATTGCAAGCCTGGCTGCAACGCCGCGCGGCGCGCATGCAGGCCAAAGCCTGAGCCTGATGACCCAAGCCTGCGCAAGGCTTGCTAAGGGCCGCGCGCAAAGCATGCACAATGCCGATCAATCGTATTGATTGCAACAACACACCCACCGCCCCATGCCATCCATCCTCTACCTTTTTGCGCTGACCAACTTGGTCATTGGCACCGGAGCCTTTGTGCTGGCGGGCATTTTGCAACCCATGGCGCAAGACCTGGGTGTGAGTATCGCCGCAGCAGGCCAAGCCATGACGGCCTATGCGCTTTCTTCGGCCTTCATCGCGCCCCTGCTGCTGATTGCCACGGCCAATTGGCAGCGGCGCAGCGCCCTGCTACTGGCCCTGGGCTTGTTTGCGGGCGGCTCGGTGGTGTCGGCGCTGTGCAGCAGTTTTGGCGTGCTATTGCTAGGCCGGGTGCTAATGGGCGCGGGCTCGATGTTCACCGCCTTGGTCTCGGGCTTGGTGGTGGCCTTAGTGGCCCCGGCGCAGCGCGGCAAGGCTTTGTCGATCAGTTTTTTAGGCATCAGCCTAAGCTATGTCACGGGCGTACCCCTGGGCACTTGGATGGGCTTTCACTATGGCTGGCAAAGCCCCATTTGGCTGGTGGTGGCCTGCGCCATGGTCTGCGGCCTGGCCCTGGCCCTGATGCTGCCGCGCAGCCTGAGCGCGGGCACGGCCAGTTTTGCCGGTGCGGGCGCGGTGGCGCGCCTCGCCCCGGTGCAGCGGGTGTGGCTGCGCACCATGCTGTACTTCACGGCCATCTTTTGCGTGTTTGCGTACCTGGGCCCAATGATGCTGGCACTCAACCCGCTCACGCCCAATCAGCTCTCGCTGACGCTCATGGCCTTTGGTTTGGCGGGTGTGGCGGGCACCATGCTCGGCGGGTGGGCCGCCGACCGCCTGGGCCCGCTACGCAGTGTGCGCGTGCATCTCACGGTTTTTTGCTCGGCCATTGGCTTGATCCCTTTCACGCAAGGGCACTACCCACTGACCCTGCTGTGTTTTATGGTCTGGGGCGTGGCCGGTTTTGGCATGATGGCGCCGCAGCAAACCCGCTTGGCCCAGCTCGCGCCCCAACAAGCGCCCCTGCTGTTTAGCATCAACAGCTCTTTGCTCTACCTGGGTACCGCCTTTGGCTCGATCATTGGTGGCGCGGCCTTGCCCGCGCTCGGCGCGGCCCACTTGGCCTGGGCGGGCCTGCCCTTTGCCTTGGCGGCCTTGCTCACCGTGTGGTTTGACTTTGCCCGGCAGCGCGCCTAGGCGCACGGGTTTATCATTACGTTATGCGCCACCTGGTTCTTGCCTTGATGATCGCCTTGCTGCCCCTGCGCGGCTGGGTTGGCAATGCCATGGCCATGCCGACCATGGCGACCCCCATGGCTGTCGGCAACACCGCCGATGCCGCGCCAGTTGCCGCGATAGATACTGCAAACGCTACAAAAAACATAGCTGAAAATGCCCAGCCAGAGCGCGTTGCAAGCAACTCTTCCTCTGGATCCTTGGGCATGCAGCAGCTCGACTGCCCTGGCCATACGGCCCATGCGATGCACGCTGGCGGCACGCAAACCAGCGGCGCATTGGACAACGATGCACCCGCCAGCAATGCAGCCAACAGCGCGGCCAATGGGCAAGAACACGGCCAAGGCGGCTGCAGCGACTGCCAGCTTTGCCATGCTGTGGCGATGCTGGGCATGGGCATTCGTACCGCCGTTCTAAGCCCCGCGCCGCTTCGCCCGGCTGCCAAGGCCCCTGCATGGCGCAGCGCAGAGCTGCAAACCGGCTTTAAACCGCCGATCTCCTGAGCTTGGCACCCAAGCTGCGTCTACCGTTTTAGGCGCCTTCTGCGGCCTTTTAAAGGCCGCCATGCAATGTTCAGGAGTTTTTATGCGATTACCCCCATTTTTGGCCGCATCGGCCTTGGCCCTGCTACTTTGGTCCGGCGCACAGGCCGCCGACACCCGCCCCACGCCCACACCCACCGAATGGGTGCGCGGCACGGTGGTCAGGCTAGACCCCGCGCGCAGCCGCGTGACGCTGAACCACGAGCGCGTCAAGAGCATCAAAATGCAGGCCATGACCATGCCCTTCAAAGTCGCCAGCGCCCAGCAGCTGGTGCCCTTGAAGCTGGGCGATAAGGTGCGCTTTGAAGTCGTCGCCAAAGACGACGAGCTGCTCATCACCCACATTGAGGTGGCACCATGAAGACCGCGCGCTGGGTCCGGGCGCTGCTGCCCACAAAAGCGACCAACGCTGCCATCACCGCCCTCGTTGCCTCTAGCGCTGCCCTCAGCGCGGCCCTGTTCTGCGCAGGCGTGGCGCAAGCAGGCCCGATGGGCTTTAAAGACAGCAGCATGGCCATGGGCGACTTTGGCCCCAACTGGCGTGAGCTCACGGCCAACTACGCCTATACCGCCCGCGACGCGGTGGGCGCGGGCAGCGTGTGGATGCGCTCTGACGACCATCTGCGCACGCGCCAGTTCACCGAGGCCAACTACACGCGATTGCTCAAACGCATCAACAGCGAAGACGCACAGGCCAACTTCTGGCTGCAAACCAGCGTGGGCAGCGTCAGCGGCAACGATTTTGCCGGCAGCCGCCTGATGCTGGCACCGGGCCTGGCCGCCGACTACGAAACTCCGCGCGTCTACTTCTCGGCCAGCGCCCGCTTGTACCGGGCCCAGGGCCTGCAGCACGACACGGCCTCGCTGCGCGCGGGCTTTTCTTTCTACGCTACCGACTACGACGAAACCCAGCCTTGGCTGCTGCTGGAGTTGCGCCGCATGCGGGCTTTGAGCAATGCCACCGAAGTCACGCCCCTGCTGCGCTTGGTTCACAATCGCTTCTTCATCGAAGCCGGTGTGAGCACCGCGCGGCAAGCTCGCTTTAACCTAATGTACATTTTTTAAAGGATTGCCATGAACTCGAAAACTATTAAATTGATAGCTGTCATCGCACTGTTTACGCCACTTTCTGGCGTTTTTAACTCTGCAGCAGCAACCGAATCGGTCAAAGTGACCGTCAACGGCATGGTCTGCGCGTTTTGCGCCCAGGGCATTGAAAAGCGCCTCTCCAAAATGCCCGCCACCAAGAGCGTGTGGGTCGACTTGAAGCAAAAAGTGGTGGCCATTGAAGCCAAAGACGGGCAAAAGTTAGACGGCAAAAGCATCAGCGCCGAGATCACCGACGCGGGCTACGACGTGGTCAAGCTAGAGCCCAGCGCCAAAACCGTGGCCGAGATCAAGGCCGACATGAAGGCCAAGAAATGAGCGCGCCCAACCTGCCTGCGCTGCCCAGCGACGGCACGGCAGAGATTCGCTCGGGCCTGTGGGCCTCGACGCTGTCGCTATTTGCCAGCTCGTCTACCTTGGTCTGCTGCGCCCTGCCCGCACTCTTGGTGGCCCTGGGCGCGGGGGCGGCGCTCTCGTCCTTGGTGTCGGCCGTGCCGCAATTGGTGTGGCTGAGTGAAAACAAGGGCTTGGTGTTTGGCGCCGCGGGCCTGATGCTGGCCGCCAGCGGCCTGCTGCAATGGCGCAACCGCAACGCGCCCTGCCCGGTTGACCCGGCTCTGCGCCAAGCCTGTTTGCGCACCCGCCGCGCCGCGCTACAGGTGTACTGGGCGAGCGTGCTGCTGTTTGCAGTGGGCGGCTGGTTTGCCTTTGTGCAGCCCCTGCTCTAGAGCCAAGGTACACGTGCAATGGCTTTGAGGCACACTCCCCACATGCCGCAAGCCATTCGCTATACCCTGCTGTCCATCCGCGATCTGCTGATCTCGTTTGGCCCTTTTGTGCTGCTGGCCGGTTTACTGCTGGCCCTGGCCTATTGGTGGATCGACCCGATGCCGCCCAAGACTGTGGTGCTGGCCACCGGCCCGGCGCAAAGCGCCTACGACGAGATTGGCAAAAAATACAAAACGTTTTTAGCGGGTTATGGCATCGAGGTGCAACTGCGGCCCACCGAGGGCTCGTCGGCCAACCTGGAGTTGCTGCGCAGTGGCACGGTGCAGCTGGGCTTTGTGCAGGGCGGCTCCAGCAACAGCAAGCCGCAAGACGAGAGCAGCCTCAGTTCACTGGGCAGCTTGTTCGTTGAGCCGGTGTGGCTGTTTTACCGCAGCGAGTCGGCCACGCGCTTGCTGGGCAAGGGCGGCAAACTCACCTCGCTGACCCAGCTCAAGGGCTGGCGCGTCAATGTGGGCACCGAAGGCTCAGGCGTGCCCGCGCTGATGGCCAAACTACTGGAAAGCAACAAGGTCGAGGCTGAGGGCATGGCGCTCTCGCGCCTAGAGCAAACCCCCGCCACCATGGCCTTGCTGGCCGGTGAGACCGACGCGATTGTGTTTGCCTCGGCGCCCGAGTCGCTGATGGTGCAAATGCTGCTGATGACGCCCGGCGTGCAGCTGATGGACTTTGTGCAAAACGAGGCTTACTCACGCCGCTTTGCGTTTTTGTCGCCCGCCACCTTGCCGCGCGGTGTGGTGGACTTGGCGCAAGACGTACCAGCGCAAGACCTGCATTTGGTTGCGCCCACCACTTCACTCATCGCCCGCGACGACACCCACCCGGCCCTTCTGCATTTGTTCAGCGCTGCGGCCAACCAATTGCATGGCAATGCCGGTTGGTTTAACAAGGCGCGCGAATACCCCAATGCCAAGCGCGACGAGTTGCCGCTGGCGCAAGAGGCCGACCGCTACATCAAAAACGGGGCGCCCCTGCTGCAACGCTATCTGCCCTTTTGGGCTGCCAATGTGATCGAACGCATGTGGGTGGTGCTGGGCATTATTGTGGCGGTGCTGCTGCCGCTGTCGCGCATCTTGCCGCCGCTCTACCAGTTTCGCGTGCGCTCGCGGGTCTTCAAGTGGTACGCCCAGCTGCGCGAGATTGAAAACCGGGTCGAGGCCGACGGCAGCAGCAGCCATGCCGCTGGCCTGGTGCAAGAGCTGAACCAGCTTGAGACCAAGGTGGAAAAAGTCAACGTGCCACTGTCCTACGCCGACGAGTTGTACTCGCTGCGCAATAACATTCACTTGGTGCGCAAGAAATTGCTGCGGGCTTAGGGCCCTAGGCACGCAGCCCGCTGTGGCCGTCTTCTTGCCCGATGCTGTGCCCGACTCCATGTTGGTCTACAGCGATGATGCGCTCATAGCCGTCAACAAACCCACGGGTTTACTGGCCGTGCCCGGCCGCAGCGAGAGCGACTGCGTAGCCCTGCGCGTGCAAGCCCGCTACCCCGACGCCCTGGTAGTGCACCGGCTCGACCAAGCCACCAGTGGGCTGATGCTGTTGGCGCGCGGCAAGCCCATGCAAAGCGCATTGAGTGTGCTGTTCCGCGACCGCAAGGTTGCCAAAACCTATGTAGCCGTGGTGCACGGCATGGTGCAGGGTGAAGTAGGCGAAGTGGCCCTGCCCTTGATGGCCGACTGGCCCCAGCGGCCCCGGCAAAAGGT
>CANFOR010000063.1 GCA_947448675.1 Betaproteobacteria bacterium | reverse complement strand
GTCGGCCACCGCGTCGAGCTTGTTCACAGCAAACACAATCGACTCGACGCGCAGCAAATTGCACAGCAGCGAGTGGCGGCGGGTTTGCACCAAAAGCTCCAGCGCCGGACTGGCCCAGTCAAGCTTGGTGGCGTCTACCAACACCACGGCAGCGTCGGCGCTGCTGGCGGCAGTGACCATGTTGCGCGTGTACTGCTCGTGGCCTGGCGCGTCGCCAATGATGAACTTGCGCGTTTCGGTCGAAAAATAGCGGTAGGCTACGTCGATGGTGATGCCCTGCTCGCGCTCGGCTGACAAGCCGTCGGTGAGCAGGGCCAAGTCGGTCTCGCCCTGGCGCTGAACGCCCGCCAAGTGGTCTTGCAGCACCGCCTTGCTGTCCACCAGCAAGCGGCCAATCAACGTGCTCTTGCCGTCGTCCACCGAACCGCAGGTGATGAATTTGAGTGCCGATTGATTTGCAAAATCGCTTGAAACGCCCGTAGATACTGCGTTGGCAGCTATTAAATTTGTAGTGTTCATAAGTTTGAAAAGCGTCCTCTTTGTATCCTCTTTGTGTTCGCTTCGGTTTCGTTAAAAGTAGCCGTCTTTCTTGCGCTTTTCCATCGAAGCGTCGGAGGTTTTGTCATCCATGCGGGTGGCACCGCGCTCGCTCACATCGGCGGCCAGGGTTTCGATCACCACCTGCGCGGGGCCCGCGGCCAGGCTTTCGACCGGGCAGGTGCAGGTGATGTCGCCCACAGTGCGAAAGCGCACATCGCGCAGCACGACTTGCTCGCCCGCACGGGGCGGGGTGAGTTCGGTCACGGGCACGAGCAGGCCTTTGCGTTCGATCACCTCGCGTTGGTGGCTGTAATAGATAGACGGCAGGGCGATGTTCTCGCGCTCGATGTACTGCCACACGTCGAGCTCGGTCCAGTTGCTGATGGGGAAGACGCGAAAGTGCTCGCCTTGCTGCAGCTTGGTGTTGAACAGGGTCCACAGCTCGGGGCGCTGGGCCTTGGGCTGCCACTGGCCAAAGCTGTCGCGGTGGCTGAAGATGCGCTCTTTGGCGCGGGCTTTTTCTTCGTCGCGGCGCGCGCCGCCAATCAAGGCGTCAAAGCGCAATTCGTCAATGGCCTCTAAAAGGGTGACCGACTGGTGCACATTGCGGCTCTCGCCGGGGTGGGCCAGGCGCACGGTGCCGCGCGCCATCGAGTCTTCGACATTGCGCACGATCAGTTCAGCTTGCAGCTCGGCTGCGCGGCTGTCGCGAAAGGCGGTGACTTCAGGGAAGTTGTGGCCGGTGTCGATCATCAGCAGCGGGTAGGGAATGCGGCCTACGCCGAAGGCTTTTTCAGCGCAGCGCAGCATCACCAAAGAGTCTTTACCGCCCGAGAACAACAGGGCTGGGCGTTCAAACACGGCGGCCACTTCGCGCAAGATGAAAATGGTTTCTTCTTCCAGCGCGTCGAGGTGGGTGTTACTTAATGTGTGGCCGAGCGCCGTGGTTGCGAGGCGGGCGTTCATGCGATTTCCTTAATGGGAATGATTTTGGGTGCTGCATCTACGTGCAGGCCGCATTCTTTGGCTTTTTCGTCTTCCCACCACCAGCGGCCCGAGCGAAAGTCTTCGCCCAAGCTGATGGCGCGGGTGCAGGGCGCGCAGCCAATGCTGGGGTAGAACTGGTCGTGCAAGGCGTTGTAGGGCACGGCCTGGGTGGCAATGTAGTGCCACACCTCGCCCCAAGTCCAAGCGGCCAGCGGGTTGACTTTGGTGCGCAGGGCTTGCTGCTCCACCTCGGCCACCTCGGCGCGGGTGTTGGACTGCTCGCGGCGCAGGCCGGTGATCCAGCCCTTTTTGCCCGCCAAGGCCTTTTCGAGTGGCTGCATTTTGCGAATGTCGCAGCACTGCTTGCGCAGAGCGATGCTGTCGTACATGGCCTGCTCGCCGTGGCGGTGTTCAAAGTGTGCCGCCTGCGTGGCATCGGGCTCGTAAACGCGCACGGCGCGCTCTTGGCCATAGTGCTTTTTAACGATCTCTAGCAGGTCCAAAGTCTCGGCATGCAGTTTGCCAGTGTTGAGTACAAAAATTTCGCTCTCGATGCCTAGCGTGTGCAGCAGGTGGGTGATGACCATGTCTTCTGCGCCCAGGCTGCTGGCCTGGGTGAGTGGTGCGTAGAGCTGGGCGGCGTTGCGCAATAGCTGCTGAGTGTGCGCGAGCTTGCTGGCAAAGTCGGGCGAGGCTTTGGCGTAGAGGCTGATGGCGCTCACGACGGGCTCCCAGTCATAGCTGCTGTAGCTGCTGAAGTTGCGGTGGCGGTCTTAGCAGCCGCGTCGCCGCGTGCAAAATGTGGCTGGGCTTGCAGCGCGTCACCTTGGTAGAAGCCGGCAAACTGGCTGAGCAGCACGCTGGCGTGCGTGGCGTCTTGGTCGTCGCGCAACTGGGCGCTGCTAAAGCCGCTGCGCTGCATCAGCAGCACTTGGTCGAGCAACACGTCGCCGGTGGCGCGAATCTCGCCCTTGAAGCCGCAGCGGCGGCGCAGCACCACGGCCTGGCTGTAGGCGCGGCCGTCGGTAAATTTAGGGAAGTGCAGGTCGACCCGTTCTATGCCCGCTAAATTGGTTTGGGAGGCGTCGGCGTCATTGGGCAGGGCTAAGACGGCTGGGTTATTCGCTTCGTCAGCGCTTGCGTTCAGCGCGGCACCATCGGCTGCATTGCCAGAGGTAAAACTGCCGCTGGCGAGCGCCGATTGTGCGTGGAGTGCTATTAATTTCATAGTATTTTAATTCTCACAAAAGCGTTAAGCAGCCACTGCGTCGAGTACTGCGCCCGGTGCGTGCGCAGCAAAACGGGCGGCATTGGCGGCGGCTTTAAACGGCTCGCTGCCCACGCGTTTGAGGGTGTCGATAAAAGTCTCGGCTTTGCCATGGGCCGCAACCGCCACGCGCTGCGCACGGTAGACGCCCAACACAGCCTCGATCACGCCCGGCACTTCGGCGGCCGAGAAGGATGGGCCCACAGCCTTGCCCGCTGCGCTCGCGCCCGAGAGGGTGGAGCCGTCCGAGCCACCCAGGGTGACTTGGTACCACTCTTTGCCGTCTTTATCGACGCCCAAAATGCCGATGTGGCCGCTGTGGTGGTGGCCGCAGGAGTTGATGCAACCGCTGATGTGCAGGTCGATCTCGCCCAGGTCGTGTAGCTCGTCGAGGTCTTGGTAGCGTTCGGTAATGGCGGCAGCAATCGGCAAGCTGCGCGCATTGGCCAGCGAGCAGTAGTCGCCGCCGGGGCAGGCGATCATGTCGCTCAGCAAACGGATGTTGGAGCGGGCCACGCCCGCTTGGCGCGCGGCCTCCCACAGCGCGGGCAGCTCGCTCGCAGCCACCCAGGGCAGCACCAGGTTTTGGTCGTGGGTGACGCGCACCTCGCCTGCGCTAAAGCGCTCGGCCAAGTCAGCGGCGGCGGCCAGTTGCTCGGCGGTGGCGTCGCCCGGCGCTTGGCCCAGGCGCTTGTACGACAGGGTGACGCAACGCAGTGCGGGGTTCTTGTGCGCGGCCACGTTTTGCTGCAACCAGCGGCTGTATTCGAGCGCGTTGGCAGGGCTGTCGGCGGCTGGCGTGCTGGCGTTGGCATCGCTGGAAGATGCTGCATTTTTAGGAGCTGCATACGCAGTACTGGCGGGCGTTGCAGCCAATTGAGGAGGTAAAAAACTGGCCGAAATGCGGTCTAATTCAGCTTGGCTGATGGTGTGCGGTGCGCCGTCTTGGCTGAGGATGTTGCGGTACTCGGCCTCGACCTCGTCCACATAACGCTGACCTTCGGCTTTGACCAAAATTTTGATGCGCGCTTTGTAGATGTTGTCGCGCCGCCCCCAGCGGTTGTAGACGCGCACCACGGCTTCGAGGTAGTTGAGGATTTGGTTCCACGGCAAAAACGTGCGGATGGTCGAGGCGATCACCGGCGTGCGGCCCATGCCACCGCCCACCAGCACTTTGAAGCCCAGCTCACCCTCTGCGCTGTGCACCAGGTGCAGGCCGACGTCGTGCCAGTAGGTGGCGGCGCGGTCTTCGGCTGCGCCCGTGACGGCGATCTTGAACTTGCGCGGCAAAAACGCAAATTCGGGGTGCAGGGTGCTCCACTGGCGCAGGATTTCGCAAAACGGGCGCGGGTCGGCCAACTCATCTGGCGCAATGCCCGCGCGCTCGTCGCTGGTGATGTTGCGAATGCAGTTGCCGCTGGTTTGAATGCCGTGCATGTTGACGCTGGCCAAGAGGTCCATCACATCGGCACTTTTGTCCAATGGAATCCAGTTGAACTGCACGTTTTGCCGGGTGCTGAAGTGGCCATAGCCGGTAGTCAGACGCGGCGAAGGCTTGCCGCCCACGGGTGGGCTGACCGCGTCGATGCCGTCTTGCGTGCTCTGCGCGTGGGCCAGCAACTCGTGGCGGGGCTGGTCATAGTCGCGGGCGATGGTAGCCAGCACACGCAGCTGCGCGCTGGAGAGTTCGCCATAAGGCACCGCCACCCGCAGCATGGGTGCATAGCGCTGCACATACCAGCCGTTTTGCAAACGCAAGGGGCGAAACTCGTCGTCGCCCAAAGTGCCCGCCAGGTTGCGCTGCAATTGGTCGCGGTACTGCGCCGCGCGGTTGCGAACGAAGGCTTTGTCAAATTCGGTGTATTGGTACATGGTTTTGTAGTCGAGCCAGGTTGTTCATATCGCTATCAATTTCAGGCCCGCATAGGCCAAGAGCACCGACAGCAGGGAGCGGATGATGCGGTCGGGGGTTTTGAGTACCAGGCGCGAGCCGAGCCAGATGCCGGGCAGGGAGCCTGCTAAGAGCTTGGCGAGCAAGGGCCAGTCGACCGAGCCAATGCTGGCGTGGCCCAAGCCTGCCACCAGGGTCAGCGGCACGGCGTAGGCGATGTCGGCGGCCACAATGCGCGGCAGGGGCAGGGCGGGGTAGAGCAGCATCAGCACCGTGACGCCAATGGCCCCTGCCCCTACCGAGGTGAGCGAAACCAAGCTGCCGATCAGCGCGCCAAAGGCAATGGGCAGGGCCCAGTGGCGCGGGCGAATGGCTTGGGCCAGTTGTTCGGGTGCAATGTCGCGCGGCGTGCTTTTGCCGCGCACGGCTTTGTACAAAGTGGCAGCAGCCGTGAGCAGCAAAGCGGCGCCCAAGGTGCTGGTCATCACATGTTGCACGGCCGGGTTGGACGCGCCCACGCGATGCAAGAGCGCGATGGTGACGAGCGAAGCCGGAATGCTGCCCAGGCTGAGCAAGCCCACGATGGGCCAGTCGATGCTGCGCGCGCGGGCCAGGCTGAGCGAGCCGCCAAACTTGGTGCCCGCAGCAAAGAGCAAGTCGGTGCCAATGGCCAGATAGGGCTTGATGCCAAAACCAAAAATCAACAGCGGCGTCATCAGCGAGCCGCCGCCCACGCCGGTCAGGCCGACGATGAAGCCGACAAACAAACCCGCAAAAACAAAAGCAAAATCATGCATAGAGGCGACTCTAGGGCCTGGCCCGGTTTTTTCAAACGATTGATTTGTAGTGTGTATATGCTCACAGTGCATAAGCCTTTTTTGCGCTGGCTGTAGGCGACAGCGCGGCGTAGTGCGTTGACTGCTGAGCGGCCAGCGTTCTGCTGGCCTGTTAGAGTGCCGTCGCACAGAGTCCATTGCATTGGGAGAATCCATGAAAAATCGCGTCCTCGGTAGTTTTGTCCTCGTGGCCTTGGGCGCAAGCATAGGCGGCGCAGTGTGGGCGCAAAGCGCCAGTGCCAAAACCGGTGCTATCAAAATCGGCGAGATCAACAGCTACTCGGCCATTCCGCAGTTCACCCAGCCCTACCGCCAGGGTTGGCAGTTGGCCGTAGACGAAGTCAATGCCGCCGGGGGCCTGCTGGGCCGCAAGGTCGAGGTGATCGCCCGCGACGACGCGGGCAAGCCCGACGAAGCCCTGCGCCACGCGCTGGAGCTGACCAGCAATGAGCATGTCGATGTGCTGGCCGGTGGCTTTTTGAGCAATATCGGCTTGGCCCTGTCTGACTACGCGGTGAAAAACAAGCGTTTGTTTGTGGCCAGCGAGCCGCTAACCGACAGCATCGTGTGGGAGAAGGGCAACCGCTACACCTTCCGCCTGCGCCCCAGCACCTATATGCAAGCGGCCATGCTGGTCGAAGAGGCCGCCAAGCTGCCCGCCAAGCGCTGGGCCACAATTGCACCCAACTACGAGTACGGCCAAAGCGCCGTGGCCAGCTTTAAAGAGCTGCTCAAGGCCAAGCGCCCCGACGTCGAGTTTGTTGGCGAGCAATGGCCCGCCAATGGCAAGCTCGAAGCCGGGGCTACGCTCAGCGCCATCATGGCCAGCAAGCCCGACGCGATTTTCAACGTCACCTTTGCCGCCGACCTGGCGCGCTTGGTGCGCGAGGGCAATCAGCGCGGCGTGTTCCCTAAAACGCCTGTGGTGTCGATGCTCTCGGGCGAGCCCGAATACCTTGAAGTGCTGAAAGACGAGACTCCCAAAAACTGGATCGTCACAGGCTACCCTTGGGATCAAATTGACACGCGCGAGCATGCCTCGTTTGCTGCTAACTACTACAAAAAATACAAAGAAAACCCCAAAGTCGGCTCGGTGGTGGGCTACTCGACCATGCAAGCGATTTTTGCCGCCATTAAAAAAGCCGGTAGCACCGACAACGAGAAGCTGGTCACGGCCATGCGCGGCCTGAAATTCAGCACGCCCTTTGGCCCCGCCGAGTTCCGTGCCATCGACCAACAGTCCACCATGGGCGCTTTTGTCGGCAAGTTGGAGTTGCGCGGCGGCAAGGGCAGCATGGTGCAGTGGCGTTATGCCGACGGCAAGGCTTATTTGCCTAGCGACGCTTACGTCAAGACGCGACGCCCCGCCGAAGCTATGAAATAAAGAGCGCTTGGGCCCCCAAGTCGACACAAATTGGGGCAGAGTGTGTGCATAATTTACACTTTTGTAAACGGCACCTCACTTTGGCATGTACCAGCGGGTTTTCGTCCACGTCGTCGGATTCAATGATGTTGAGCGCCATGCGCTCAACACCTTGTTTCGTTTGTCCAGCGAACGCCCCACCCAGTACGCGTTGTGGTTACCTGAAGCACCCGAGCCCGCCCGCCTGACCCTGGTAGACGGCCGCAGCGACGGCGCCTCAGACTGGATGGCCCTGATCCCCGACGGCCACCAAGGTGCCCTTTTTTGGGTCGGCCCCGTGGCCCCTGCCCATGCCGCCAAGGTGTTTGAACGCCCCTTGCTCTGGCCCCAGGTGCTGCGCGCCATGGACGCGTTGTTTATTGCTGACAAGGGCGATGCCAAACCCGATGGCACATCAGCTGCCAAGCGCGCGGCCAAGCCCCAAGACACTGCTGCCGAGACCGATGTAGACGTCGACCTCGAATGGCTCACCGCCCATGTGCCCCTGATAGGCAAGCGTGCGCTGTTGGTCAACGCCGACGCCGACAGCCGCGAATACTTTCGCGCCAAGCTGGCCACGGTTCAAGTGCATATCTTGGACGAAGCGCTGAACAATGAACAGGCCCTGGCCCTGTTGCGCAACCAAACCTACGACGCGGTGCTGATTGACACCGCGCCGCCCAATAAAGAGCTCAAAGTGTGGAAGCTGGCCAGCGACATGCAGCAGATCAAACCCCAAGTGCGTGTGCTCATGGTGGTGGTGAAAAAGCGCAATGCCTGGCACAAGTTGCGTGCCTGGTTTGCGGGCGTGCAGGCTGTTTTGCCAACCCCACCGCACCCGGCCGAGCTGCAGGCGTTGCTAGAAAAAATATAGCTGCTAACGCATGATTGGTGCGCCTTGCAGCTTGTTTTTGCTTAATTTTTGCGCTTAATCTTGCGCTTAATTGCCGATCAATTGCGCCTTTAAAAGCGGCTGCAAGCCATGGCCTGGGCCACTTGAGCTTCTACCGCCAAGGGCTCGCCGTGCAAGTGCGCAGCGATCAGCTCGGCGCACAGTGCGGCAAAGCTCAAACCCCGCGAGCCCATGGCCGTACTCACGTACAAACCCGGGTAGGCGCTGTGCCATGGGCCTGCCAGGGGCAAGCGGTCGCGCGAAGTACAACGCTGCCCTGCCCAGTGCTGCACGGCTTGCGCTGCAAACTGGGCGCTGAGCAAAGCGTTAGCCTGCGGGTGCTGTGGCTGCAAGAGAGTGGCCAGGCGCTGGTGGTTGGCGCGCAAGCCAAGCGTTGCGTCCAGCGCGTCTAGCGGCGCACGCTCGTAGGTCGAGCCGCTGAGCCAGAACGCACCCTCCATTGCGGTATCGGTTACGGGCCCTGTTACGCGGGGGATGAAGTGCCCATGCCCGCTCCAGGGCAGCAGCGGCGCGGCACGCTCGAGGGCCGCGCTCCACGGGCCATAGGCCACCTGGCCCGCGACCTGGTCGAGTGGCAGCAGCGCTGGCGCAGGGCTTGGCGGATTCGCTGCGCCAAGGCTAGCGGGCAGCGCGGGCACTGCGGGCAGCAGGTGGCCCACGGCCCAGGCCGTGCATAGCACCAGCACCGGTGCTTGGGCCAACACACGGCCTTGCGCGTCCAAGGCCTGCCACTGGCCCGCAGCAGACGGCGCGCTGCCTGTGCCAAGAACTGTGCCAAGAGCCGCGTCAAGAACGGCGTCAAGAACTGCGCCATTGGGTTCGTCGGTGCCGGGCGCTGCGCTGTCGGTGCTGCTGCTCGCATAGCGCAAACGCGCCACGGTTTGCCCACCGCTGAAGTGGATGGCACGGTGCGCCAGCCAGGCCTGCACCAAGGCTGCGGGCTTGACCCAAGCCGCCTGCGCGATGCGCAGGCCCTCGCGCAGCGCGGGCGTGGCCTGCCAGTCTTGCCCCTCGCGCAGGTGCTGGCGGCAGGCTTGCAGCGTGGCCTGCAGGCCCGCGCGGCTGGCGCGCGAGAGCAGGGCGTCGTCGGCCGACACATGCGGCACCAAAAGGCCCACCGGCAGGCTCGAGGCCCCGGCGGCAGGCGTGGCCGCAGCGTCGAGCACCTGCACTTGCCAACCCCGCTGGGCCAAGCTGGCAGCCACCGCCGCGCCTGCCAAACCGGCGCCGACGACCAAGGCCTGCGTCGGCTGGGTGCGCGGCAGGGCCAAGCGTTTGAGCTGCCACGGCGGGTCGTAAACCCCATCGCCGCCAGTGCCCGCTTGAAAGCCCAGTGCGCCCAGCCGGGCCTGCAGCAAGGGCGGTGGGGGAGGTGGTGGGTTCTCAAGCGCTGCAGCTTGCGGTTCATCGGGCCTAGCACTGCGCAGCCTGCGCGCAGGCGCTGCCTGTTTGTGCGCGACAAAGCCCAAGTCCAAACCAAAGCCCGAACCATGGTCCGAGCAGAAGTCCAAGCCAAAGTCCAAGCCAAAGTCCAAGCCACACCAAAGCAGGCTGCCGCGCCTGCAGTGGCGGGCCAGGGCTTTGAGGGTGTCGGTGCTGGGCTCTGCGGCGCTGGGCAAGCGCAGGCAGTCGGCCTCGCAGACCAGCTTGCGCAGCATGCTGTGCAAGGGGCCTATGCACAGGGTGAGCAGCACGCGGCCCTGCGCAAAACGCAGGCGGTGCAAGCCGGGTGCCAAGCCTGCGGGGCGGTGGTCATGGGCTGCTGCGCTGTGGCTCGCTAAAGCTTGGTGCAGCTGCGCAGCCAGTGCGCTGTGCGCGCTGCTGTGAGGTGCAGTGGGCGGTGTCTGCGCAAGCACCGGGCTGTGCTCGCACAGGGCCACGCAATGCAAAATGCGCGGACGCTGCTGCTGGCCTTGGGCGTCGGTATCTGCGTCGTTTTGCCAGGCCAGCCAGGTTTGCAAAAATGGCTGGCCCTGCGCAAAGTCGGTGTCGAGTATGCAGTACTGCGTGCGCCCGCGCCAATCGCGCAAAAGGCCGAATGGGCCGCTAGGGCGCATGGGTTGTGCGTAGGCAGCTATAAAAAGCCTAGCTTATCGCGCTGGCCGGGTTCAGGCCGCGGGCGGCACATAGCCTTGCACCACGTCGGCACCGCCGCCAAAAAAGTGCGCTTCCATTTGGCGCTTGAGGTAGTCGCGCGCGCGCTGGTCGGCCAGGTTGAGGCGGTTCTCGTTGACCAGCATGGTTTGCTGCTTCATCCAGTCGGCCCAAGCCTGCTTGCTGACGCTTTGCCAGAGTTTTTTACCCAGTTCGCCGGGGTAGGGCGGAAAGTCCATGCCCTCGGCCTCGGTGCCGAGCTTGATGCAGTTAACCATGCGTGCCATTGTGTGAATCCTCTTGTGTATGCGCTGGGTTGTCAAAACGAATGCCACAATTGTCGGTGTTTTTGGAAACCTTTTACGGCCCGCTGGCTCAGACCCCACTATGAAAAAACTTTTGAACTGGTTCACGCTGCGCCAATGGCTGCTGCTGATGGCCGCCGCCTGTGTGGCCATGCTGGGCTTTGGCCTGTACCTGCAACATGGGGTCGGCCTGGAGCCTTGCCCGATGTGCATTGTACAGCGCTATGCTCTGGTTTTGATAGCTGTCTGCGCAGTATTGGCGAGCGTTTCAGGCCAATTGGCTTTGCATACCACGGGTTTGGTCGCGGTCTGCGTGTGCGCGTTGGGTGGGGCCTATGTGGCAGCACGCCAAAGCTGGCTGCAGTGGTATCCGCCCGAGGTGGTGTCTTGTGGGCGCGACTTCTACGGCATGATCGAAACCTTTCCGCTCAAACGCGCCATCCCAATGATCTTCAAAGGCGGTGGCGACTGCACCAAGGTCGATTGGACCCTGCTGGGCGGCTCGATCGCCAATTGGTCTTTTGTGGCGTTTTGCGGCTTTGTGGTGTGGGCGCTCTTGTTATTGCTGCGCAAGCGCGTTCGCAGTTAAGCGCTTGCTTTGGACTTGGCGTGGGTTTCTTTTGCTATAAATTTTATAGCTGTATACGCAGTATTGGTGGGCTTTTTGGCTGGTTTTCCTTCGATGCACTGTTTGGCAAAGCGCGTGCGCTGAGGCCCCAGCACTTCACCGCAGTACGCAGCAGTATGAGCACCCAGCCAGCTGGCCGCTAGCGCGCAATGAGGCGCTACCTCAGAGCTTTTTCACCAAGACCAAGCTCTTGCGATCCCAGTTGTATTTGCGTTTGCGCGCTTCGGGCAGCCAGTCGGCGTCGACTTGGGTGAAGCCGCGTTTGAAAAACCAGTGCATGGTGCGGGTGGTGAGCACGAAGATGCTGTCCAGGCCCATGGCTTTGGCGCGCTGTTCGATGCGCTTCAAAATCTTTTCGCCGTCGCCCTGGCCCTGGCTTTGTGGCGACACGGTGAGGGCGGCCATTTCGGCGGTTTTGGCCTCGGCATAGGGGTAGAGCGCGGCGCAGCCGAAGATCACGCCGTCGTGCTCGATCACGCTGTAGAGGCCCGCGTCGCGGTCGATCTCGCTGCGGTTGCGTTTGACCAAGGTGCCGTCTTTTTCAAAGGGCTCAATGAGCTGCAAAATGCCGCCCACGTCTTCGTGCGTGGCCTCGCGCAGGCTCTCTAGCTTTTCGTCGATCACCATGGTGCCAATGCCGTCGTGCACGTAGATCTCTAACAAGAGCGCGCCGTCTACTGCAAAGGGCAAGATGTGGCTGCGCTCGACGCCGTGTTTGCAGGCTTTGACGCAGTGCTGCAGGTAAAACGCGGTGTCGGTGGGCTGGGTGGGGCTGGGCAGCTCGGCCAACAGCTTTTCAGCGGCGGCCAGGGGCAGCTCGGTGTCAATCGGGTTGTCTTCGCCCTCGGGCTGGGCCGGGTTGAGCCGGATGCCCGGTACCTCGGTTAAAAAGATCAGTTTGTCGGCCTGCAGGGCGATGGCGACCGAGGTGGCCAGCTCTTCCATACTCAGGTTAAATGCCTCGCCAGTAGGTGAAAACCCAAAGGGCGAGAGCAAGACCATGGCGCCAAAGTCCAGCGTGCGCATGATGCCCGCTACGTCAACCTTGCGCACCAGGCCGCTGTGTTGAAAGTCCACACCGTCAACCACGCCCACCGGCTTGGCGGTGATGAAGTTGCCCGAGATCACCCGCACGGTGGAGCCCGCCATGGGGGTGTTGGGCAGGCCCTGGCTGAAGGCGGCCTCAATTTCATAGCGCAGTTGGCCTGCGGCCTCTTGCGCGCAGTCCAGCGCGACGCTGTCGGTAATGCGCATGCCGTGCGAGTACTTGGCGGCATGGCCTTTGGCATGCAGCTGTTCGTTCACCTGGGGCCGAAAGCCGTGCACCAACACGATTTTGACGCCCATGCTTTGGATGAGCGCCAAGTCTTGCGCCAGGTGCTGCAGCTTGCCTGCCGCAATGGCCTCGCCCGCAATGCCGACCACAAAGGTCTTGCCCCGGTGCATGTGGATGTAGGGCGCCACCGAGCGAAACCAGGGCACGAAAGTAAAGTTAAATACGGTGGACATAGGCCAAAGTGTAAGGGCAGATGGGCCTGCCTTGGTCGCGGCTTTAAGGCTTGAAGTCGTCTACCAGCGCGGCCTGCTTGTTCGGCGCAGGCGCTGGGCTTGCTTCTAAAACAATAGCGTTCAACGCAGCAGGTACGGGCGTTTCGGGGGTATTTGGTACGCGGCGCGCACCGTCAAAGCGGTGCGTCCAGTAGCCCTTGGTCATGTCTTCTACGCGTACCGCCGAACCCGAGCGCGGGGAATGGATGAATTTGTTGTCGCCGACGTAAATACCCACATGGCTGAAAGCTTTGCGCATGGTATTGAAGAACACCAAGTCGCCCGGTTGCAGCTCGCTTTTGGCAATGCTTTGGGTGGCCGCGGCTTGTTGCTCGGCCTTGCGCGGCAAGAGCAGGCCAGCGGTTTGCTCGTAGAGGGCGCGGACAAAACCGCTGCAGTCAAAACCGGTTTCAAAGCTGTTGCCACCGCGTTTGTAGGGAACGCCCAAATAACCCATGGCACTGAGCACCAGCTC
>CANFOR010000062.1 GCA_947448675.1 Betaproteobacteria bacterium | reverse complement strand
TTTAACACCTGGCGCGCCATGTCGGCGGTCGAGCGCAGCAAGACCATGCACCGAGCCGCAGTGCTGATGCGCGAGCGTGCCGAAAGCATTGCCCAGCTGATGACGCTGGAGCAAGGCAAACCGCTGGCCGAGGCCAAGGTCGAGTGCATGGCCGCGGCCGACATCATTGAATATTTTGCTGAAGAAGGCCGCCGTATTTATGGCCGCATCGTGGCCCCTCGCTCGGCCAATGTGCAGCAACAGGTTTTGAAAGAGCCAGTCGGCGTGGTAGCCGCCTTTACGCCCTGGAACTTCCCCATCAACCAAGTAGTGCGCAAGATGAGCGCGGCCCTGGCCACGGGTTGCAGCATCATTGTCAAAGCGCCCGAAGAAACCCCCGCCTCGCCCGCTGAACTGATCCGCGCATTTGTAGACGCTGGCGTTCCCGCTGGCGCGGTGGGTTTGGTCTATGGCAACCCAGCCGAGATTTCGTCGTACCTGATTGCCCACCCCATCGTGCGCAAAATTACCTTTACCGGCAGCACGGTTGTGGGTAAGCAGTTGGCCGCCATGGCAGGCCAGCACATGAAACGCGCGACCATGGAGCTGGGTGGGCATGCTCCTGTTATCGTAGCAGAAGACGCAGACGTGGCGCTCGCCGTGAAGGCATCGGCTGGTGCCAAGTTTCGCAACGCGGGCCAGGTTTGCATTGCACCGACGCGCTTTTTGGTGCACAACAGCGTCAAGGCCGAGTTCACCGCGGCCATGCTGGCCTTCACGCAAAAAATCAAAGTGGGCGACGGCCTAACAGCAGGTACCACCATGGGCCCGCTGGCCAATAGCCGCCGCTTGGAAGCCATGCAGCAGATCACCGCAAAAACCTTGGCTGCTGGCGCCAAGATGGAAGCAGGCGGTTCGCGCATTGGCGCCAACGGTAACTTCTTTGCCCCCACGGTGTTCACCGACGTGCCACTCGACGCCGATCTGTTCAACAACGAGCCTTTTGGCCCGATGGTGGGCATTCGCGGCTTTGACACCATTGAAGAAGCCATTGCCGAGAGCAACCGCCTGCCCTTTGGCCTGTCGAGCTACGCCTTCACCCGCAGCCTGAAAACGGCGCATGCCATCAGCCACGGCATTGAGGCGGGCATGGTCTGGATCAATCAGCCTGCCGCGCCGGTACCCGAAATGCCCTTTGGCGGCGTAAAGGATTCTGGCTACGGCAGCGAAGGCGGCATGGAAGCGCTAGAGGCTTACCTCAACACCAAAACGGTTTCCACCGTGATGGTTTAAGTCTCTTTAAGCCTTTGCTAACCAACAACCGTGTTGCTGGTTAGCGCGACTAAGCTTAAGCCTTGTCGGCCTCTACCACCGGGGCAGTGGCCGCCAGCTCGGCCAAGCGCGCCAATGCCTCGCGTTTGCCCAAACCACGCACTGAAGCAATGGCAGGCAATTGGCTGGCGCGCGGACGGTTTTTACCCTCTTCCCATTTGTAGATGGATTGGGCCGACACGCCCATTAAAGCGGCCATTTCAGCAGCACTTAAACCCAGGCGTTTGCGTTTGGTTGCCAAGCCTTTGGCACTGAAGCGCAAACCTGCCGAAGCATTGTCGGCGTCATCTGACGCAGCAGCCGACTTGCGCGTGCCGCCTTTGCCCAAGCGCTGCACCAACTTCTCCAAGGCCATCAAACGACGCTTCAAAGCAGCAATTTCACTACGGAATTGCGCAGAAGATTTTTTAAGCTGAACGTTCTCACCGCGCAATTCTTTACGGGCTAAACGGGCGATTTCGTCTTTCAGAACACTGGCGATATTAGGCATAGTGGTGGCGTTTTGGTTGAAAGTTCTATGATGTTTATCATAGATTGGAAACTCTATTATCCATCAGACTGTCATTTATTACAAAAATTCTTGTGCTAAGAAAATTTTTCGCAATCCCAGGGCGGTGACTTCTGCGGGTGCTGAGCAACTTTTTATGCCAGCAATGGCCAATGCGGTGGCATACCGTTGGCACAAAGCAGCATCGCCAATCAAGGTCATAGCTTGTGTGCATTGCGCTGGAGAAAGTTGGGTTTTTGCGCTGCCCAGTTCGATGCCAATGAGCATGCCTGACAAATAGTCTTGCAGACCCTCTGGCGCTACCTGGCCCATCAGGCCCGCTGTGCGCACCGAAAACAAAATATGGCTGGCATGTGCATGCTCCAATAAACCAATGCGCACCCCCGCAGCAAAATCTTCGGCACTAAATGGGCCCGGCTGCATGAGTCTCCCCAAAATACTGTGCTGTGACAAAACAGCAAACAGCTCACCCGTCATATAGGTGCTGAAACGCTCAATTTGCCCATTGCTTTGTGGGCTTAAGCCAACCCATTTGCTATGCGTTCCGGGCAAAATACACAGGCCCCCAAGGGGAACATCGGCACCCCAGACTTGGGTTTCTTCACCGCGCATTACATCCCATTGCCCCGTACTGCTACGGCAACGCACACCCGGCACGATATACAAATTGCGCCGAGGTTTGTTGGCATGGGGCTCGATGTTCACGCTGACCAAGGCTGCTGCTGCACTATGCAAGCTGGCCGGGCAATCTAGGTAAGGAGCCTCTTGCCAACCTTGGCGGCTACCGATCATGCCGCTGGCAATGCACACGGCATTGCTGTGCGCTAACCAGTCACCGCATACGCTGTACAGCGCTTGGACAAACTGCCCGTTTTGCACGGCCATGATGCCGCCTGCAAGGCTGCGTGTCTCGATCACAGCACCTTGCGCGTCGATCCAGGTGGCGCGCAGATTCGACGTACCCCAGTCCAGGGCGATCAGGCTTTTGTCTTGCATGCTGCACTCTAACCCAGATGGCCCCGGCTAAACTGCAGTTCATGCAACGCTACTTTCCGTTTTTAAACTGGCCACGCCCCGGCCGCAGCACTTGGTTGCCCGAACTGTCGGCAGGCGTGACGGTCGGGTTGATGGTCATTCCACAAGGCGTGGCCTATGCGGCCTTAGCGGGCATGCCCTTGGTCACGGGCATTTATGCTTCTATGCTGCCAGCCTTGGTAGCCGTGCTATGGAGTGCCTCCACACGCTTGTCGGTTGGCCCAACCGCTCTGACTTGTTTGTTGGTAGCCTCTTCCTTAACGGGAATGGCCTTGCCTGGCAGTGCCGAGTGGATCAACCTGGCAGTATGGCTGGCGTTGCTGTCGGGCTTGCTGCAGTTGCTGTTGGGTTTTATCCGCTTTGGTTGGCTGCTCAATGTGGTGAGCGCACCGATCCTCATGGGCTTTAGCCAAGCGGCGGCCGTATTGATTCTGGCCTCGCAATTGCCTTCGATGCTGGGCTTGGCTGCGGGGTCCGCGCTGTGGGCGCAGACTGCTTTCGATGCCGCGGCAGCCAGCTACGGCATCGCCAGCCTGGTGCTGCTGCTAATGGCCAAACGCTTTGTGCCACGCTGGCCCGCCGTCGTCTTGCTGGTGCTAGGGGCGGCAGGCATCAGCGCTTGGAGCGGCTATGAGGCTGCGGGTGGCAAAGTGGTAGGAGCGCTAGCGTCAGGTCTGCCCGCACTGTATGTACCGGCTTGGCCCAGCTGGCACCTGCTTAGCCAATTGCTGGTGCCCACCCTGGTCATTACTTTGGTGAGTTTTTTGGAAACCGCATCGAGTGCCAAAGTCGAGAGTCAACGCGGCAGCCAACGCTGGGACCAAGACCAAGACTTGATAGGCCAAGGCTTGGCCAAAATATGCTCGGGACTGTGCGGGGCCTTTCCCACCAGCTCATCCTTCTCGCGCTCGGCGCTCAACCTGTATGCCGGTGCGCAAACCGGCTGGGCAACTGTGGTGTCGGTAGCGGTCGTGCTGCTCACACTTTTATTTTTCACACCGGTGCTGCACCATGTGCCGCAAGCGGTTTTAGCCGCCATCGTAGTGGCTGCCATATATGGCTTGCTCAAACCCTCGGCTTTTGTGAATCTATGGAAAGTCTCGCGGGTCGAGGCGCTCAGCAGTGTCATCACCATGCTGGTGACATTGGCAGTAGCACCCCATTTGTACTGGGGCGTGATTGCTGGTTTGCTGCTCAGCTTGTGCCATTTTTTGTACCACCGTTTGCACCCACGCATTATTGAAGTGGGCTTGCATGCTGATGGCAGTCTGCGCGACCGCCACCTCTGGCGTTTGCCCGCTTTGGCTGCCAACGTCTATGCGCTGCGTATGGACGACGAGCTCGACTTTGCTTCGGCCAATGCCTTTGAACGCAATATTTTGGACTACCTGGCCCAGCACCCCGGCACCCAGCGCGTATGCCTTTTTGCCCAGCCGGTCAACCGCATCGACGCCACAGGTGTAGAAGTGTTTATGCAATTGCACAGCACCCTGATCACACGCGGCATTGGCCTGACCATCAGCGGCATCAAACTGCCGGTAGAAAGCGTGCTGCGCAAGGCCGGTGCGCTGCAAGAGGGGCCGCTGCTGCAGATGTTTCGCACCGACGCAGAAACTCTTGCGGCGCTACAGCTGGCTGGAGAACACATCGACCCGATCAGTGATGATGCCGTCGGTCCCTAAGGCTTCTAAACGCTGCGCCTCGACTGTGTCGTTGACGGTGTAGCTTAAGCTTTTAAAACCCGCTCCGCGCGCTTGCTGCACGGTGCGGGCGTTCCACAAACTGTGCTTGCAAACAATCGCCACACAGGCCAACTGCAAAGCGATGTCTAGCCAATCTGGAGGCAAGTGGTCGAGCAATAAAGCGCGGGGCAAATGCGGGGCAGCCGCCTGCGCTGCGGCCAGTGCCTCGGGCGCAAACGAACTGAGCAGAGGCGGCACTTCAGCGCCCTGCCACAGCCGCGCCGCATGCTGGGCCACCACTGCACCCGTCAGCCGTTCGGTGCCGGGCGTGGGCTTGATTTCGATGTTCAAAGCGTAGCCATTGAGCAAACAGTAGCGCGCTATATTCGCCAGCGTGGGCAGGGGCTCGCCTGCGAAGCCAGGTGAATGCCAACTTCCCGCGTCGAGCTGGGCCAATCGGCTCCAAGCGTGCTCGCCCGCTACGGCAGAAACATCCGAACCCGAAGCCTTGGCCCATAGCGCAGCCGCATTGCTGGTGCGGCCCAAGCTGGCGTCGTGCAATAAGAAGGGAACGCCGTCAGCGCTGAGCTTGGCGTCGCATTCAAACATGCGAAAACCATGCTGCGCGCCCACGCGAAAGGCCGCCAAGGTGTTCTCGGGTGCGAGTTTGCCCGCACCCCGGTGGGCGATCCAGCGCGGGTACGGCCAAGCTTGCGCCCTGCTATTCATACGCTAGCAATGCGTTTACCCTGCGCGTCAAAGCAATGCAAGTGCTCGCGTTGAACGCTGACGCAAAACTGTGCGCCCACAGCCGGGGCAGGCGCTGTAGCTTCGATGCGCACAATCCACTGCTGGCCTGCGCAGCGCGCGTACAGCAGGCGCTCAGCGCCCAGCATCTCGCTCATTTCCAATTGCATGGGAAAAGCACCCTCCGTGCCCGCGAGCTGCAGCTGCAAATGCTCGGGTCGAACCCCAAAAGTGGCCGTTTGAGGCGGTATTTCAGAGTTAAAAATGCTTGAAACGCGCATGGATTGTACGTAAGCAGCTATTAAATTTATAGCAATCAAGTTCATCGGTGGAGCTCCCATAAAGCCTGCCACAAAGGTGCTGGCGGGCCGGTTATAGACCTCATCGGGCGTGCCAAACTGCTCCATCACACCGGCGTTCATCACGATCATGCGTTGCGCCAAGGTCATGGCTTCGACTTGATCGTGTGTGACAAACAGGCTGGTAATGCCCAACTCACGGTGGAGTTTTTGGATCTCTAAACGGGTTTGCGCACGCAGCTTGGCGTCGAGGTTGGAGAGCGGCTCGTCAAACAAAAACACCTGGGGTTGGCGCACGATGGCCCGGCCCATGGCCACGCGCTGGCGCTGCCCGCCTGACAGCTCGCGCGGCTTGCGTTCTAGCAAATGTCCTAGCTCCAAAATGGCTGCGGCTTTATCAACCCGGGCCTTAATTTCAGGCGCCGAGAGCTTGGCGATTTTGAGCCCGTAGGCCATGTTGTTGAACACCGTCATATGCGGGTAGAGCGCATAGTTTTGGAACACCATGGCGATGTCGCGCTCGGCGGGTTCGAGCTCGTTGACCACGCGACCACCAATCAAAATTTGGCCACTGCTAATTTCTTCCAAGCCCGCCACCATGCGCAAGAGCGTGGACTTGCCACAACCTGATGGCCCGACGATGACGACAAACTCGCCGTCTTGGATGTGCGCATTCACGCCATGGATGACCTGGTTGGCCTTGGGGCCAACGCCGTAGCGTTTGATGATGTCTTTTAGCTCAATGGATGCCATGTGCTTTGCCTAGGTTTCAATGCGTCCGGAAGTCCGTATTCATTTCTCAGTATCCACCAAGCCTTTTACAAACCATTTTTGCATCAAGATCACCACCGCCGCTGGCGGCAACATGGCCAAGATGGCAGTGGCCATGACGATGTTCCACTCGGTTTGCGCGTCGCCAGTGCTGCCGATCAATTGCTTAATGCCAATCACCACCGGGTACATATGTTCTTCCGTGGCGATCATCAGCGGCCACAGGTACTGGTTCCAGCCGTAGATGAATTGAATGACAAACAGCGCAGCCATGCTGGTGCGCGAGAGCGGCAAGAGCACGTCGAAGAAAAAGCGCATCGGCCCGGCGCCGTCCATTCGCGCGGCCTCGGTCAACTCGTCGGGCACGGTTAAAAAGAATTGGCGAAACAAAAACGTGGCGGTGGCCGAGGCGATGAGTGGGATGGTCAGGCCCGCATAGCTGTTGAGCATGCCCAAGTCAGACACCACCTTGTAGGTGGGGCCAATGCGCACTTCAACCGGCAGCATCAGCGTGATAAAAATTGTCCAAAAAAAGAACATGCGAAACGGAAAACGAAAATATACGATGGCAAAAGCCGAAAGCAAAGAGATGCTGATCTTGCCCAGAGCAATGCCCAGCGCCATCACCAAACTCACCCACAGCATGCGGCCAACCGGCGCGTGGCTTCCAACGTCATTTTGGCCACCCAGCAAGGCCAAACGGTAGTTCTCCCACAAGTGGCTGCCGGGCAATAAGGGCATGGGCACTTGCACCACCTCTTGCATGGTGTGGGTAGAGGCCACGAAGCTGATGTACACCGGGAAAGCCACCACCAAAACGCCCAGCAGCAGCACGCCGTGCGCGAGCAAACTGAGCCAGCGATTGCGTTCAATCATGTGGCACTTTCATATGCGCTAGTGTGTAAGGCCATCAATAGTTGACCTTGTTTTCAACATAGCGAAACTGCACGACGGTCAGCACCACCACCACCAACATCAGCACCACCGACTGCGCGGCTGAGCCGCCCAAGTCCATGGCTTTGAAGCCATCAAAATAAACTTTGTAAACCAAGATGGCCGTGTCTTTGCCCGGCCCGCCCTTGGTGGCGGCGTCCACAATCGCAAAGGTGTCAAAAAAAGCGTAGACCACATTGACGACCAGCAAGAAAAATGTGGTGGGCGACAGTAGCGGAAATTGAATAGTCCAAAACCGCCGCCAGGGCTTGGCCCCGTCCATGGCGGCGGCCTCAATTAGCGATTTGGGAATGCTTTGCAGGCCTGCCAAGAAAAACAAAAAATTGTAGGAAACCTGCTTCCAGACTGCGGCCATCACTATCAAAGTCATAGCGTGGCGACTGTTGAGCAAGGAGTCCCAAGGAAAATTCAACGCGTGCAAAGCGTAAGTCAACACGCCGATACTTGGCGAGAATAAAAACAGCCACAGCACACCCGCCACCGCAGGTGCCACGGCATAGGGCCAAATCAGAAGGGTGCGGTAGAGCAGCACGCCACGGCCCACGCGGTCGGCAAAAACCGCGAGCACCAGAGCCAGGCCAATGCCACACACAGCAACCCAGAGCGAGAACACAGCCGTAGTTTCAAACGAGGCCAAGTAGGATTCGTCGTTCCATAAATTGCGAAAATTTTCTAAGCCCACCCAACTCACCGAAGTGCCAAAAGCGTCCGATTGTTGGAAAGACTGCAGCAAGGCTTGGCCCGCAGGCCAGAAGAAAAAAACCAGCACCACCACCAGCTGCGGGGTCAAGAGCACCCATGGCAGCCATGCGGAGCGGAAGACGACTTTTTTATCCATGTGCAGTGCTACTTAGCGAGGGTGATTGGGGCGCACGGTAAAGGCCCAATGCCGTGTACGCAAGGCCTTAAGACTTATTGGCCTTCTCGAAGCGTTCAAGCAATTCATTGCCGCGTTTGACGATAGCGTCAAGCGCTTCTTTGGGCGCTTTTTTACCAGCCCATACTTGCTCTAATTCTTCGTCTTCTATGCTGCGAATCTGCACATAGTTGCCCAAACGAATGCCACGCGACTTGTCGGTGGTTTTGCGGATCATTTGGTTGGCAGCCGTGTCGGTGCCAGGGTTTTGCTGGTAAAAGCCCGATTGCTCGGTGAGCTTGAACGCCGCCATGGTGATGGGCAAATAACCCGTGCGCTTGTGGCTGGCCGACTGCACCTCGGGGCTGGAGAGGTAGTCAAAAAACGCTGCCACGCCCTTGTACTCGGCAGGGGCTTTACCAGCCAAGACCCAGAGGCTGGCGCCGCCGATCACGGTGTTCTGTGGCGCGCCGGGTACATCGGGGTAATAGGGCAAGGTGGCCAGGCCGTAGGCAAACTTGGCATTGCGCGCCACATTGCCATAGAAGCCACTGGACGTGGTGATCATGGCGCATTCACCCGAGACAAAGCTGGCCTCGGCGGCATTGGCCCGGCCCTTATACACAAACAAGCCCTGCTTGGCCATGTTGGAGAGGTTCTCGATATGCCGCACATGCAAAGGTGAGTTGACGACCATGCGTGCGTCCAAGCCCTTCATACCATTGCCCTTGGTGGCCAACTCGGTGTTGTGCCATGTGGAGAAGCTCTCCAACTGCGTCCAACCTTGCCAGGCAGTGGTGAAGGCGCATTTGTGACCATTGGCTTTGAGCTTGGCCGCTGCCAGCGCGACTTCAGGCCAGGTAGTGGGTGGCTTGCTGGCGTCCATGCCAGCGGCCTTGAAGGCGTCTTTGTTGATGTAAAAAATCGTGGTCGAGCTGTTAAAAGGAAAGCTCAGCATTTGGCCATTGGGTGCGGTGTAGTAGCCAGCGACTGCTGGAATGTAGACGCTAGGGTCGAATTTATAACCCGCGTTTTTCATCACTTGACCCACCGGCACGACGGCGCCTTTGCTGGCCATCATGGTGGCGGTGCCGACTTCAAACACCTGCAAGATGGCTGGCGCATTGCCCGCCCGAAATGCGGCAATGGCAGCCGTCATCGATTCATCGTAATTGCCCTTGAAGGTCGGTACGATTTTGTAGTCTTTTTGCTTGGCGTTGAATTCTTTGGCCAGGTCATTGACCCACTCGCCATTGACGGCGTTCATCGAATGCCACCACTGTATTTCAGTTTGGGCTTGGCTAGAGGCTGCAGCGCAAACACCCAAAGCTGCAACCAAAGACAATAGCGGCGCGCGCCGTGAGATCAGAGTTTTCATGTAAATCCTCGTATAACAGTGCAAATAAAAGATGTGAGCATAAGCTTCCGCCTGTGAAAGCCCTGTGACAGCCCCTATTTAACCCGCAGTCACAGCCCAAGACAACAGAGCTTGTACGAGTGCTGCGCGCTCTATCTGGCGGCGTCGGGCTTGCCTGGGCCAATGACGGTGGCACAAGAGCGCAGTAGAGCAATCCCCAACAGATACGCCAAGGCCAGCGCACTGATCGAGCCATGTGCCGCGAACAACACCCTGGGCCCCAAGTGCGGCACCAGCAAGCCAACACCCGCCAGTGACAAGCCGCCTGCCAAGGACCATAACCAAGAAGGCCCCATGGCAAAGGCGTTCCCGGGGTTTTGCAAAGAGCAGGCCATGGGGCGCTGGGGTTTCAAGCCCAAGGCCCAGGCCAGCGCGTGCAGCGCCATGCACAGCATCAAACCCACAGGGTCTGGCCGAAGCCAAAGACCCAGCCCACCCAGTGCCAAAAGCGCCGCGCAGGCCACCCCAACATAGCCTCGCAGTGCGGTCCAGCGATCAGCGCCGCTTGCGCTCACCAAGGCGGGCATGACCACCATCCAACCCATGTGCATTGCCGTGAGTTGCGTTGCAGACCAGCCCGTTGCAGCGCACCACTGACCAGCCCAAACCAAGCTTGCCATCATGATGCCCATCGACAAATGTGCGACCCTGGCGCTGAAGGCTTCCAAGGCAATGGAGGTGCTGGTCGGCCCCCTGTGCAAGCCATCGGGCTTTGAAGACGGCAATCGCCCTGAGTCTGCAGCCCTCTGCAGGGCTGCCGAAGGCTTGCGCCAAGCCCAGGCCCACAACAATGACCAGAGTGCCAACCAAACGCAGACCCATAGTCCGTCTGCTCGCTGCCCCTGCCAAAAGCCCAGCGTATGCAGACCCCAAGCCAAGGCAGCGCCCAAAGGTGCGCTGATCCATCGTTCCCACACGCCAATGGCTTTGGCCGCACTGCGCGTGATGTGCAAACTCGTCCGGCACGCCAATGCCCAGGCCACGCACAGCGCCAGTGTCGCTACTTCAGCAGCGGTACCCGATGAGGCGCGCAAGGTAATGGGCCACAACACACACAACGCACAAGCAGGCAGGCAGTGGCTTAAAAAATTGTACTGGCGCGGCGCATGCGTTTGCAGTGGCGTGCCGCGCTTTGCCGATGCCAAGCCCAAGGTCGTCATCGGCCACCATAAGGCGAGCAAGGCCAAGCCATTGAGCGCCGCCCAACCATGCCCTAAGCCCAAGAAACCTAGGGATAGCCAGGCCGAAAACAACAAAACCCAATGCGCAGCCAATGCCAATGTTGGCAGCACCCATGCAATTGGCCTAGCGGGCAAGGGCCAACGCAGGTACAAGGCTGGGTTGCTAGGTTCGGGCATAGGCTTGCAATTGATCGTTGCCGCTGGCTGCATGGATGCTGGCGTTAAACGACAAAATGACCCGGTCTAAGCTGCCTTGGTAAGACATGGCCTGGTGCGCGAGCCAAGAAGGGAACAGCACCAATTGCCCAGGCACTGGTTCGACATCCAAATGCGGCGACTGCAGATACGCATTGCCAAAATCAGCGTATGCACCGGCTAGGTGGTTGAAGTGCGGCCCGTAAAAACGCGTCACACCATTGTGCGCACCCAAGACCTGATGGCTGCGCCGCTGCGCAGGCCCATCGACCTGCACGCAATAGACACCCGACCAGGAGCAATTGCCGTGGGTGTGCACATCATGGTGTACCGCTTGGTTGGAGATTTGAAACCACACGCCGCGCAGCGCAATTTGCATTGCGGGCGCAGCCTCTGGCCATGCTCTTTGGTTGGCTGCGGCTACGGTGTCACGCAGGCTGTCCACAAAAAATCGCAGCAGTTGCTGCCACTCGGGCAATTGGATGCGTTGCAACAGGTCATCGCGGCTGGCGTAAAAGGCCTTAGGGGCTTGGCCCTGTTCATCGCCAAAGCGCAGGGCGGCAAAAACCCGCAACAGCAATGCATTGATTTCATCCGCTTTTGCGAAGCGGTGTATCCCCAAGGGCGTAGGCCACAACTGCATTAGATTCGACGCTGCCATAGGCTAGTGCGGACTATGTCAAGGGCCGGACTCACGCAGCCACGGGTGCCGTTGGCCACTTCAAACGATGGCCGGTGCGCAGCGCCAGGGCTTCAATATCGTCTGGGCTGTCGACGTCGGTGCGGTAGCGTTGGTTACCCGTTTCCCAGTTGTACACGCGCTCAGGGTGCGCAGCCTGCCACTGCTTGCAACCCAGGCGCACGTCGCCCGACAAAATATCGCTGCGTACATTGGCGCTGAACACCACCGGGTTACCCGGTAAGCCCAACACACAGGGCACCACCACTTCACTGCCCTCGGGGCGCTTTTTGTAGGCCCCGATCACATCGTTCACATCTTGCGCATTGATCAAGGGCTGGTCAGCCAAAGCCACGACCACTGCATCCATCTTGGGTGAGAGGGCATTCAAGCCCAATCGCAGAGAAGACACTTGGCCATCATCAGGCCGAAGATTGCGCACCAGAGTGACCGGGAAATTTTGCACCACCGCTTCAATTTGTTCGGCGTAATGGCCCAGCACGACGACCACTTCGTCTACCCCAGCGCCCGACAAAGCGATCAGCTGGCGCCGAATCAAAGAAACACCACCGAGCTCTAACAGGCTTTTGGGCCGCCCACCCATGCGTGAACCAGCGCCAGCAGCCAGCAGCACAGCCCCAACCACCAAACGGCTGTACAAGCCCCCACCACCTTTGAGAATGCAACCCATGATTAGCTCCCGCAACAGGATTTTTGCGCCACACTATCCAAGGCCACTACGGGCTCAACAAGCGCCAAGGCTGGCATAGACGAAGCCGCCGAGCAACAAGATGCTGGCGGTGCAGCGACCTGAGCAGTCGACTCAAGCGCCAAGCCCACTTCACTGTTGGCGGCTTTGTACTGCTCTGCATGGCCTTGGCGGCGACGCCCGACCACAGCGGCCAAAACCGACAGCGCGATTTCTTCTGGCGTGCGCGCACCGACAATCTGCCCGGCGGGAGCGACGATGGCGGCTACCTGCTCAGGGTTTTGTCCAGCTGCCACTAAACTGTCTTTCAGCACCCCTGCTTTGCGAGCACTGGCCACGAACCAAGTGCAATCGGGCCGCAAGGCCAAGGCGGCTTTGAGGCCCTCGATATCTCTGCGCCCTTGGCTGGCAACCACGACCCAATCACTGCGGCCATGCGCTGGCACCAAATTCGCAGCGTCGTCATTGTCAAACACCCGATGTGCGTCTGGAAAGTCGCCTGGATTGGCGGCATGAGCTACCAAAGACACCTCAAACCCAACGCGCGGAGCCAAGGCCAACAAGGCGCGTGCGAC
>CANFOR010000061.1 GCA_947448675.1 Betaproteobacteria bacterium | reverse complement strand
GGTCGAAGCCGAAGGCGCGCGCTGGCCGCTGGTGCATGCTCCCGATGCCATAGACGGTAGCACCGTGCACTACGGCATGCGCCCCACCGACATGCATTTACGCACCGACGGCCAAGGCATTGAAGCCCGGGTGATTGTGGTCGAGCCTACCGGGGCCGAGACCGAATTGCTGTTGCAAGTCGGCCAAGCCAAACTGGTACTGGTGATGCATGGCCGTACCAGTGCCAAACCCGATGACACCGTTAACCTGGGTTTTGACATTCCCAAGGCCCATGTGTTTGAGGCCGCGCATGGCAAGCGCATCAATTGAGCCGAAGTCTGTGCCTGCGCTTGCAGCTGCGGTGATTGTGGTCATGGGCGTGAGTGGCTGCGGCAAAACTACCGTGGCGCAGTTGCTGGCCAAGCGCCTGCAGCTGGAGTTTGTCGAGGGCGACAGCTTCCACCCCGAAGCCAATATCGCCAAGATGCGTGCTGGCATCGCTCTGACCGACACCGACCGCCAAAGTTGGTTGCAGGCCCTGGCTGCGCGCTTGTGCGGCTTGCGCGGGCAGGGCAGGGGTGCGGTGCTCAGTTGCTCGGCCCTCAAGCGTGCCTACCGCGACGTGTTGCGCAGCGCCGTACCCGATCTGCACTTGTTGCACTTGGCAGGTGAGTTTGACTTGCTCAGTAGCCGCCTTGCTGCGCGAAACCACCACTATATGCCCGCTTCACTCTTGCGCAGCCAGTTTGCCGACTTACAGCTGCCACAGGCCGACGAGCGTGCCCAAAGCTATTGCGTTACGCTGCCCGCGCAAGACATTGCCGAGCGGTTTTGTAAAACCCTTTACCTGCAGAGTGCCCTATGAGTCAGCCCCTGTTTCGTTTAGACGGGCGCATCGCCCTGGTCACCGGTTCTTCTGCGGGCATTGGGCTGGCCCTGGCGCGCGGCTTGGCCCAGGCCGGTGCGCGCGTGGTGCTCAATGCGCGGCATGCTGACAAGCTGAATGCCGCCGTGGCCCAATTGCGCAGCGAAGGCTTAGACGCCCAAGGCCAGGTGTTTGACGTAACCGACGCAACGGCAGTGCGTGCGGCAGTCGAGGCCATAGAGAGCGAACTAGGTGCGATCGACATTTTGGTCAACAACGCAGGCATGCAAATTCGCGGCCCGCTGCACGAGTACGCCGACGCCGATTGGCACACACTCATGAAGACCAACCTCGACAGCGTCTACTACGTTGGCCAAGCGGTGGCCAAAAAAATGATTCCACGTGGCCAGGGCCGCATCATCAATATCTGCTCGGTACAAAGCGAGCTGGGCCGCCCCGGCATTGCACCCTACACCGCCAGCAAAGGCGCAGTGAAAATGCTCACCAAGGGCATGGCCATTGACTGGGGCCCTTTCGGACTCAACGTCAATGGCATAGGCCCGGGTTACTTCAAAACCGAACTGAACCAAAAGCTGGTAGACGACCCGCAGTTCAGCGCATGGCTGATGGCCCGTAGCCCCAGCCGCCGTTGGGGTGATGTGCAAGACCTGGCTGGCGCAGCGGTGTTTTTAGCGTCAGAAGCATCGTGTTTTGTTAACGGCCACATCCTGTATGTGGATGGCGGCGTCACGGCTACTTTATGAACGAACAGCCGGACGGGAGGGAGGAGGCAAAGCTCACAATGGACGCAACAGAACAGCCAAATGAGTTAATTAAATTTCGGTTTTTTTGGGTCCTTCGCGTAATTTCTGCGTCCTCTGCGTCCGGTACCCGATTTAATTTTCACAACACACCACCATGCAAGAAACACCCACCCGCCGCATTCGCGCCCTGATGTGCCACGCCGCGCTTGACCTGCGTTTTGAGCAGCTTGAACCCCAACCTCTGGGCGAGCACCAGCTGCGCGTGCGCGTGGCCTTTGGTGGCATTTGTGGCTCTGACTTGCACTACTTTCAACACGGCGGTTTCGGCACCGTGCGCATTCAGCAGCCCATGGCCCTGGGTCATGAAGTCTCTGGCGTGGTGGAAGAGGTGGGTAGCGCAGTCAAAGCCGTGGCCATTGGTGCACGCGTGGCGGTGTCGCCATCGCGGCCCTGTGGCCAATGCCGCTACTGTCAACTGGGTCAGCACAACCATTGCCTGCGCATGCGCTTTTATGGCAGCGCTATGCCCTTTCCGCATATTCAAGGCGCGTTCCGTAGCAGCCTGGTGGTGGAGCAGCACCAAGCCCACGCGGTGATCGACGGCCTGAGCCTGTCAGAAGCGGCCTTGGCCGAGCCGCTCTCGGTGGGACTGCACGCCATTGCGCGGGCTGGTAGCGTGTTGGGCAAACAGGTGCTGGTGACGGGCTGCGGGCCGATTGGTTCGCTGCTCATTGGTGGCTTGCGCCGGGCCGGGGCGGCCCGCATTGTGGCCGCCGACATTGCGCAAATGCCGCTGGACTGCGCCGGCGCCATGGGCGCAGACGAATGCATCAACCTCGCCACCCAGCCCCAGGGCCTTGACGCCTACAAGACCGACAAGGGCCAGTTCGACGCGGTGTTTGAATGCTCGGGCAGTCCGCGCGCCATGCACAGCGCGCTCGACGCCATTGCCCCGCGCGGCGTGCTGGTGGCGGTGGGCTTGGGCGGCGACATGGCTTTGCCCATGAACCAAATCGTGGCCAAAGAGATCGATCTGCGCGGCACCTTTCGCTTCCACGCCGAGTTTGCCACTGCTGTGCGTTTTTTGAACCAAGGGCTTATCAAGGTCCAACCCGTTATCAGCCGTGTGCTGCCCTTTGACAGCGCGGTAGAAGCCTTTCAATTGGCGGGTGACAAAAGCCAGTCGCTCAAGGTCTTGATCGCCTTTGGCGAGGCCATGGCCTGAGCTAGCATCCAGCCATGCATGAACTCCCCAATCTCGACCCGTCTCACTTTGCCGCGCCCACGCCAACCCAGCTGCGTGCCCCATCGACCTTTGGCCATGCGCCGCGCATCTTGCTGCTGTATGGTTCTTTGCGTGAGCGTTCCTTTAGCCGTTTGCTGAGCGAGGAGGCGGCGCGCCTGCTGCAGGCCATGGGCTGCGAGACGCGCAGCTTCGACCCGCACGGCCTGCCTCTGCCCGACGACGCACCCGAGACCCACCCCAAAGTGCAAGAGCTGCGGGCACTGGCCACTTGGAGCGAAGGCATGGTCTGGACTTCGCCCGAGCGCCACGGCGCGATGACGGGCATCCTGAAGGCGCAGGTCGACTGGATTCCCCTCAACCAAGGCGCAGTGCGCCCGACCCAGGGCAAAACCTTGGCCGTGATGCAGGTCAGCGGTGGCTCGCAGTCTTTCAACGCGGTCAACCAATTGCGCGTCTTGGGCCGCTGGATGCGCATGCTGACCATCCCCAACCAGTCTTCGGTGGCCAAGGCTTTTATGGAGTTTGACGAGGCCGGGCGCATGAAGCCCAGCGCCTACTACGACCGCGTGGTCGATGTGATGGAAGAACTGGTCAAGTTCACCCTGCTGACGCGCGAACTTGCGCCCTACCTGGTGGACCGCTACAGCGAGCGCAAAGAAAGCGCGCAAGCCTTGATGCAACGGGTCCATTTAGGAAGAGCCTTATGAGCAGTTTTAAGCAAGTGATTTTGTTCACCGACCAGGATGGCCGCGCGCGTTTTCGAGAGGAAAGCATTGCCCTGCACGAGGGCACGCCGCAGGCCATGCTCTCTGCGCTGATGCCCAGCGGCGGCCTGCAGTTGCGCCACAGCCCGGTGGGCTTTCGCAGCCAGTTCCATTGCACGGGCACGCCGCAATGGGTGTTTATTTTGCAAGGCGCGATGGAGATCGGCTTGCAAGATGGCAGCTCGCGGGTGTTCTTGCCGGGCGAACACTTTTATTCTGCCGACACCTTGCCTGCGGGCGCGAGCTTTGACGCCACGGTGCATGGCCACTGGAGCCGCCAAGTCGGAGGCGCGCCCTTGGTCACGCTGTTTGCGCGCGCTGAAATTTAGCAGGTCAGAGCAAGTGGGAGCGAGCGCTTGAAAGCTGTTTTGAGCATAAATTAGCCCGCAAAGCTAGTATTGGCGTGCGTATGCAGCTAGTATTTATGTAGCGCACCACTCAGCATCAACTGCACACCCACATTCCCACTGGGCACTTGCGCATGCAAAGCCCGCGCCACTTGCGTGGCGGCTACGCTGCGGTAGTTGGCGGGTAGCAGGGGCTTTAAAAAGCGCATGGCGACCAAGGCCAGGCCTTCGCCAGAGCGGCCTGCTTGGCCCAGCGCAGCGCGGTGTCCTTCAATGAAAGAGGGGCGGGCAATGACGCTGTGGGCGTAGCCCAGTTGCAGCAGCTCGGCTTCCATCTCGCCTTTCACACGATTGTAGAAAATGCGCGAGGCCGCGTTGGCGCCCATGGCGCTGACTACTCCTAAATTGCTAGCGCCCCACGCACGTCCGGCGCGGGCTGTGGCTGTAACAGCATAAAAATCCACAGCGCGAAAGGCGGCATGGCTGCCGGCCACCTTGATGGTGGTGCCCAGGGCGATGTAGACGTCGTCCAAAGGTGGCAGGCCAAGCTTGGCCAACTGCTCGGGCGCGTCAAAAGCAGAGAGGTTGACGCTATGCGCGTGCAGCTTGGCGTGTCGTACGGACGGGGCGCGCCGCCCCACGCAGTGCACGGCTGCGTAGCGCTTATCGGCCAGTAGCAGAGCGAGGAGCTGCGTCCCGACGAGGCCCGTAGCCCCCGCCACCAGGGCGACTCGCGGGGCTGCCTGCGGGGCGGCTGCCTGGTCGTCCACCGGGGCCGTTGCGGCCAGCGTCGTTGCGTTGGGGGCTTTGTCCATAAGGGGCTTTCGCAGTTTGGGCACTGCTATTGTGCCGCGCGCCAGGAGCAGGTGCATTGCGCCCACCTCCGCCGCCGTTGCCACCGCGCCCACCACCGGCATTGCCGCCACGTCCTCCGCCACCGCCGCTGGCAGCTTTGTTTTCGCGCACGCGTTGCAGCATCTCGGTGCGGGCGTTCTTGGCCGCAGCGGCCATCACGTCGCGGCTGGGGGCTTTGCCTGCGCCGCCCCAAATGGTTTGGCGGCCCATGGCAATGGGCTCACCGCGCTCGCCCGGCTCGGGCGCAAAGCCATCTACCGGCACAAAGGGAATGCGCTGCTTGGTGAAGTGCTCAATGTCTTGCATAAAGCCTTCTTCGTCCAGGCAGACCAAGCTCACGGCTTGGCCTTCTTTGCCCGCGCGGCCGGTGCGGCCAATGCGGTGCACATAGTCTTCGCTGACGTTGGGGATCTCGTAGTTCACCACATGCGGCAGGTCTTCGATGTCAATGCCGCGCGCAGCAATGTCGGTGGCCACTAGGGCGCGCACTGCGCCGCTCTTAAAGCCCGCCAGAGCCTGGGTGCGGGCACCTTGGCTCTTATTGCCGTGCAAGGCCATGGCTTCGATGCCGTTTTTGGTCAAGTGCTCGGCCACATTGTTGGCGCCAAACTTGGTGCGGGTGAACACCAGCACCTGGCTCCAGTTGTGCTCTTGGATGATGTGGGTCAGCAAGGCTTTCTTTTTGCCCCGGCCCACCAGGTGCGCGGTTTGCGTGATGCGCTGCACCGTGCTGTTGCTGGGCGTGACTTGGATCGAGGTGGGGTTGTGTAGCAGGCCCTTGGTCAGCTCGCGGATTTCGTCGCTGAAGGTGGCCGAAAACAGCAGGGTTTGCTTTTGCTTGGGCAAAAAGGCCAGCACCTTTTTAATGTCGTGGATAAAGCCCATGTCGAGCATGCGGTCGGCTTCGTCGAGCACCAAGGTTTGCACCGTGGAGAGGTCGAGCTTGCCCTGGCCATGCAGGTCGAGCAGGCGGCCGGGCGTGGCGATCACAATGTCGACGCCTTTGCGCAGCGCGCTGATCTGCGGGTTCATGCCCACGCCGCCAAACACCACGGTGCTCGACAGTTGCAGGTACTTGCCATAGGTCTTGACGGACTCTTCAATCTGCGCAGCCAACTCGCGCGTGGGCGTCATCACCAAGGCACGGATGCCGGTGCCGCCAAACTTGTTTTTGGCGCTCACGCTCATGGCCAAGCGGTGCAAGATGGGCAGCATAAAGGCGGCGGTTTTGCCGGTGCCGGTTTGCGCACCGGCCAACAGGTCGCCACCGGCCAAGACGGCTGGAATGGCTTGCGCCTGGATCGGGGTGGGGCTGGTGTAGCCCTCTTCGTGCACCGCGCGCAAAATGGCGGGGGCAAGGTTCAATGCTTCAAAGGTCATATCAAAAAGTATAGCTAGAGACGCACATCTGGCGCGGTTTGCGGGCACAAATGGCTCAAAGATCGGCCTGTCACCACGGCGCAACCAAGGTGGTTGATTGCGTGGCACCAGTCAAAGGCAGACGGGGAGACTACGGCGGTGCAGCGCGGCATGGGTGCCCTACTGACCGAAGACGTTGCAGGCAACTGGCAAGCCTGAACAGGGTTCTATTGTCTCACGAATGCGCTCGCGCTGATGCCCCAGGCATTGACAATGGCGTATTCTTGCCCCATGAGCAAAGCCTTTACCCGCGAAACCGATGCTGCCGATGACGACGAGCCTGGCCTACCGCCGCTGCCACCGGGCGGCAAAAACTACATCACGCCGGCAGGCTATGCGCGCTTGCGCAGCGAATTGCTGGAGCTGATGGACAGTGAGCGCCCCAAGGTGGTTGAGGCGGTGCACTGGGCCGCCAAAAATGGCGACCGTTCCGAGAACGGCGACTACCTCTACGGCAAAAAACGCCTGCGCGAGATCGACCGGCGCATCCGCTTTTTAACCAAGCGCTTAGAGATTGCCGAGGTCACCGACCCGCGCCTGCACCACGGCAGCGAGCAAATCTTTTTTGGTGCAACAGTGACCTATGCCGACGACACTGGGCAAGAGCGCAGCATCACCATCTTGGGTATTGACGAAGCCGACACCACGCGCGGCGAGGTCAGTTGGGTGGCCCCGGTGGCGCGGGCCCTGCTCAAAGCACGCGAGGGCGACAGTGTGCGCCTGCCCACGCCCGCAGGCCTGCGCGAGCTGGAGGTGCTGCGGGTTAGCTATCCGTCGCGTTAAAACGGCCATTGCTGGCCCCGCCAGCGCGCAGGGCATGCATGACAGCTGGCACGCGCTTTAAGGCCCGTAAAACGGCGTCTAGGTGGCTTGCGTCGCGCACGGCGATGACAAAGCGCAGGTCGGTGGCGTCGCTGGCGGCCTCTTCGCCCATATCGACGTGGCTGATGTCGGCCTCGGCGCTGGTAATGGCGGCGGCCACCCGTGCCAACACACCCTTGCCATTACCGACGGTGACCACCATCTCGGCCTCAAAGGGGCGCACCGGCTCGTCGGACCACTCGATGGGAATAAAGCGCTCACTGTCTTTGTTTTGCAGGCGCTGCGCCACCGAGCAGGCTTGGGTGTGCACCACCAGGCCTTCGCCCCGGCCCAAATAACCCAAGATGGCATCGCCTGGCACCGGGCGGCAGCAGCGGGCGTATTGCACCGAGGCGTTCTCGCTGCCGTCCACCACCAAGCCGGCTTGCGAGACGGTTTCGTGCGCCATAAAGCGTTCGCGCGTCATCAGCAAGGCATTGGGCTTTTCGCCCTGTTCGGTCAGCAGGGCACTGAGGCGTTTGGCGACGATGCTGGCCACCCGCTTGCCCAGGCCCAGGTCGGTCAGTAGCTCGGCGTGGTTGCGGTTGCCGGTAAAGCGCAGCACCTTCTCCCACAGGGCTTGCTGTGGCCCATCGGGCGCAGGCGGCTGTTCGATACCTTCGGCGCGCAGGGCTTGGTCAAGCAGTTTTTCGCCCAGGGCTTGCGACTCGCTTTGCGCCATGGTTTTCAGGTGATGGCGAATTTTGGAGCGCGCCCGTCCGGTACGCACAAAGCCTAACCATGATGGATTGGGTTTGGAGACCGGCGCGGTAATGACGTCGACCACATCGCCGTTTTTGAGTTCGGTGCGCAGCGGTACGGGCTCGTTGTTGACGCGTGCGGCGACGGCGTGGTCGCCAATCGTGGTGTGCACGGCATAGGCAAAGTCCACCACGGTGGCTCCACGCGGCAAGGCCATGATGCGGCTCTTGGGCGTGAATACATAGACCGCATCGGGGAATAAATCCACCTTCACGTGGTCCCAAAACTCAGCCGCGTCGCGTGTCTCGTTTTGGATGTCGAGCAAAGACTGCAGCCACTTGGTGCCCAAGCGGTCGGCCTCGCTGCTGCCGGGTTCGGTAGCCTTGTAGAGCCAGTGTGCGGCCACGCCCGACTCGGCTACCATGTGCATGGCCTCGGTGCGCATTTGAAACTCCACATTCACGCCCGAAGGCCCGACCACCGTGGTATGCAGCGACTGGTAGCCGTTGAGCTTGGTAATGGCGATGTGGTCTTTGAATTTGCCCGGAACCGGTTTGTACATTTGGTGCAGTAGACCTAGGGCGGTGTAGCACTGCAGCACCTCGGGCACGATGGCGCGAAAGCCGTAAATATCGGTCACCTGGGCAAAGCTCAGGTGCTTCTCGCTCATTTTGCGGTAGACCGAGTACAGGGTTTTTTCGCGGCCCGACAGTTGCACCGGGATGTTGGCGCTTTGGAAAGCTGCCTCCACTTCGCGCTGCACTTTTTGGATCAGGTCACGGCGGCGGCTGCGCGCCTTGCTTACCGCCCGCGACAGAACTGCATAGCGCCATGGCCGCAGATGGCGGAAGGACAGCTCTTGCAGTTCGCGGTAAGTTTGGTTCAGGCCCAAGCGGTGCGCAATCGGCACGTAAATGTCGAGCGTTTCGCGCGAGGTGCGTTCCCATTTTTCGCGCGGCACGTCGCCCAAGGTGCGCATATTGTGGCTGCGGTCGGCCAGTTTGATGAGGATGACGCGCACATCACGCGCCATGGCCAAGAGCATTTTGCGAAAGGATTCGGCTTGGCCTTCTTCGCGCGTCGAAAACTGCAGTTTGTCGAGCTTGGTCAGGCCATCGACCAGCTCGGCCACCGGCGCGCCAAATTTTTCGATCAACTCGGGTTTGGTGATGCCGCAGTCTTCGATCGCGTCGTGCAAGAGTGCAGCCATCAGGGCTTGGGCGTCGAGCTTCCACTCGGCGCATTGTTGGGCCACGGCAATGGGGTGGGTGATGTAGGGCTCGCCACTGCTGCGCAATTGGCCCAGGTGGGCCTCGTCGGCAAAGCGGTAGGCGCGGCGCACCTGGTTGATGTCGGCGGCGTCTAAGTAGTCGAGTTTGGCGGTCAGCGCGGCAAAGCTGGCCGCGGCCGCATTGGCGGCAGCAGGGCTGGTTTTTAGCTTGCCAGTGCTAGGGGATTTAGGTTTGACGACTGCGCTCATTCCTTAAATGTAGCGCCACACAGGCCCCAAGTTCAATGGCACTACCCAAGGCTATAAAGAACGGCTATAAAAAAGGGCATAAAAAAGCGCCGACGAGCGGCGCTTGCTGGCAGAGCGCACAGCGCTTAGCCAGGTACTTTTTTCAGCATTTCAATGCCAACTTTGCCTTCAGCGATTTCGCGCAGGGCGGTCACGCAGGGCTTGTTTTTGCTGTCAATTTTAGCGGCATGGCCTTGGCTCAGCATGCGCGCGCGGTAAGTGGCAGCGAGCACCAGCTGAAAGCGGTTGGGGATCTTGTCGAGGCAGTCTTCAACGGTAATGCGGGCCATGGGGACAGGTTCCTTAATCGAGGTGCAATGCTTGGAAGGTGGAGGCTCGCAACCGACGCTGGGCGCTGTACTTGAGCCTTTGGGCATGAACGATAGCTTTGAGATCGAACAATGCCCTTTCGAATAACTCGTTGATTATAACGAAGTCGAAACCGCTGGCCTGGGCCACCTCGTGTTCGGCGTTTTTCATGCGAAGCGCGATTTTGTCGGCGCTGTCTTCGCCGCGCCGCTCGATGCGGGCCAGCAGCTCTTCAAAACTCGGCGGCAAAATGAAGACCAGCACCGCGTTGGGGAACAATCGTTTGATGTTGATGGCGCCTTGGTAGTCGATCTCCAAGATGACGTCGCCACCGGCCCGCATGCGCTCTTCAATCGCTTGGCGCGAGGTGCCCGAGCGGTGGCCATGCACATGCGCCCACTCAAAAAAGCTGTCGGCCAAGACCATTCGGTCGAATTCAGCGTCGCTGACAAAATGGTATTCACGGCCATCTTTTTCTTGACCGCGTGGCGCGCGTGTGGTGTGTGAAACTGAGGGCGAAATTTGCGCGTCCAGCTCGCGCAGTGCTTTAACCAAGCTGGATTTGCCTGCGCCACTGGGCGCTGAGACAACAAAAAGGTTTCCGGGGTAGTCCATGGTCTATTTTACAAGGCAGCGGTTGAGAAGGCGGCGCACGCTCACTCCAGGTTTTGGACCTGTTCGCGCATTTGCTCGATCAGCACCTTCATGTCGACCGAGATCTGCGTCATCTCCAGCACGGCCGATTTAGAGCCCAGGGTATTGGCCTCGCGATGCAGCTCTTGGATCACAAAGTCCAGGCGCTTGCCCAACTCGCCCTTGGGTTTGGCCAGCAGGCGGTCGATTTCGTCTAAGTGGGCCAGTAGGCGGGTTATTTCTTCAGCCACATCGATGCGAATGGCAAAGGCCGTGGCCTCTTGCAGGGCGCGGTCTTGCGCGCCTTCTGCGCCGCTGGTGGCCGCGCTGCCTGTCAGGCCCAAGGCCTCGTTCCAGCGCTCTAAAAAGCGCTGGCGTTGCTGCGCTACCAGCTGGGGCACCAGGGGCTGTGCGCGGGCGGCTAAGGCGCGAAGTTGTGCGGTGTGGCCTTGCAGCATGCTGGCCAATTTGGCGCCCTCGCGCTCGCGCGAGCCCATAAAGTCGGTCAGCACTTGCGTGGCCAAGGCCAGCAGGGCTTCGCGGTGGTCTTGCGTGCCTTGGCCTTCACCAGCGGCCAGGCGCAAAACGTCGGCCATGCTGAAGGCACTGGCGTCGGGCAGCCAAGTGCGGGTGCTGTCTTGCAAGGAGGCCAAGCGTTGCAAGAGTTTGGGCGATGGGTCGCGCAGCTGGCTGCTTGCGCTGGCCTCGACCGCCGCGCGCACTTCGACCTTGCCTCGCCGCAGCTTAGCCATCAGCAATTCGCGCAGGGCGGGCTCGTGGGCGCGCAATTCGTCTGAGAGGCGAAAGCTTAAATCCAAAAAGCGGCTGTTCACCGAGCGGATTTCCAAGCCGATGCGCGAGCGCGTGCTGGTGGCCGAACTTGGCTCGGCAGCGTTGCTAGAGAGGGCGCCTGGCCATTGCCCCGTGGCATAGCCGGTCATGCTGTAAACTGACATCAGAGATTCCGCTTCTTTAGGAAACCGCCAAACGGGCGGAACGCAAGCCACACACCATGTCGAAATTGAAACCGTCCTCATTGCCGCCCGATACCGTGATCGGTGGCTACCGCATTGTGCGCAAGGTCTCGGCTGGTGGATTCGGTGTAGTTTATCTGGCCGTAGACAACGAGGGCCAGCAGGTTGCAATTAAAGAGTACCTGCCCTCGTCGCTGGCGACCCGCGCGCCTGGTGAATTGCTGCCCCAAGTGCAAGCTGAAAAACTCTCTTTGTACCGCCTGGGTTTGAAGAGCTTTTTTGAAGAAGGTCGTTCGCTGGCGCAAATCTCGCACGCCTCGGTGGTGAGTGTGCTGAACTTCTTCCGTGAGAACGAAACTGTCTACATGGTGATGAATTATTTGGAGGGCGGCACCCTGCAAGACTTCATCATCACCGCGCGCGACCTGAAGAAAGAAAAAGTCTTCCGCGAGTCCACTATTCGCTCTTTGTTTGACGAAATTTTGCGCGGCATGCGCATCGTGCACCAGCACAAAATGCTGCACTTAGACATCAAGCCCGCCAACATTTTCATCACTGACGACAATAAAGCCGTGATGATCGACTTCGGCGCGGCGCGCGAGGTCTTGAACAAAGAAGGCAACTTCATTCGCCCCATGTACACCCCGGGTTTTGCTGCCCCCGAGATGTACCGGCGCGACTCCTCCATGGGCCCTTGGACCGACATCTATGCCATTGGCGCTTGCATCTACGCTTGCATGCAGGGCTACCCGCCCAACGATGCACCCCAGCGTTTGGAGAAAGACCGCTTGGCCCTGTCGCTCTCGCGTCTGCGTGGCGTGTACTCCGACAACCTGATCGAAGTGGCCGAGTGGTGCATGGCGCTCGACCCCTTGGCGCGGCCCCAGTCGGTGTTTGCGTTGCAAAAAGAATTGGCCCGCGAGGCCGAACGCCGCTACACCAAGCTCACTGTCACCGAAAAAATGCGCATGCAATTTGACAGCATGGTGGCCGATACCAAGAAAAATGTGCGTACCGCCACCGGCTTTGGCGGTAAGACCAAATGAAGTTTTCGGTCTTCCAAGTCAGCCGCCGCGGCGGGCGCAGCAACAACGAAGACCGCATGGGCTACTGCTACACCCGCGAGTCTGGTCTGTTCATTTTGTCCGACGGCATGGGGGGGCACCCAGAGGGTGAAGTGGCCGCGCAGATTGCACTGCAAACCATGTCGGCCCTGTACCAAAAGCAGGCCAAGCCCACTGTGAACGACCCGGTAGAGTTTTTAACCCATGCGCTGATGGCCTCGCACCAGCAGATCATCCGTTACGCCAGCGAAAAAGGCATGCTCGACACCCCGCGTACCACCCTGGTTGCTGCCCTGGTGCAAGGCACTTCGGCGTACTGGGTGCATTGTGGCGACTCGCGCCTCTACCTGGTGCGCGCCGGTGAGTTGCTCACCCGCACACGCGACCATTCTTACATCGAACAAAACATGAATATGCCGGAGCGTGCCGAGCGCATCAATCG
This sequence comes from Betaproteobacteria bacterium, assembly GCA_947448675.1. GTDB lineage: Bacteria > Pseudomonadota > Gammaproteobacteria > Burkholderiales > Burkholderiaceae_C > CANFOR01. Next base: position 333 of record CANFOR010000061.1, on the reverse strand, counting down.
CAATATTTTGTACACCTGTTTGGGCTCACCGACCAAGCCGGTGTTTGACGTCGCTGGCCCAGTGCACTTAGAGCAGGGCGACAAAGTTTTGATCTGCTCTGACGGTCTGTGGGGAACCGTGCCCGATGCCGACATCGTCAAGCATTTGGCCACGGCGGCTGTTTGGGTGGCTGTGCCCGACCTGGTCGAGCAAGCCCTGCGCAGCGGTGGCGAGCATGGCGACAACGTCACCGTGGTGGCCTTTGAGTGGGAAACACCCGACGTGTTTGAGTCCACCCGTGGCATCTCGACCGATAGCATCAGCGACGGCGTGTTTGCCTCCACCATCCAAGC